>NZ_FRBE01000009.1 GCF_900142535.1 Fibrobacter sp. UWEL | reverse complement strand
CTATTAAGGGCATGAAGTTTGAATATACCGAGTCCGAACTGGCTGGTGAACTGGTTCCCTTCTATGTCACTGCTTTGATTGACGATGGCAAGGACCTGAGCCTGTCTCCGGACGACGCTGTTAATGTGGGTTATAAACTGTCTGCTGATGGCCTGACTCTGTATGCAAAGAATGAAAAGGGCGAACTGAAAACGATTCTTCCTTCTGACCCGCGTACCATTGACTCAACTGGTGTGGATACTATCTATGCAACGGTGGACTTTGCCGCAGCATCTGCAACAAAGACCTATACTATCAAGACCACTAGCTCTAGCGGTACTCCGGCTACCATTGAATTCTACCTGCCGATTCTCGCCTTCACTGATTCTGCTTATGAAGCACAGTCCATTTCCGGCGCTTCCAAGAATGCAAATGGTGAATATGACGAAATCTATGTAGGTGGCTTTACCGATCTGTATGTTCACGCTCTGGACCCCTATGGTAACCTCTGCGAAAAGTGCAACTTCGAATTGAGCCTGGGCTCTGAAACTTCCGCTAAGATTGAACCTCAGGCTGGCGTAAATCTGGCTGTTTCTGGCGGTAAGGGCGTGGTTCCTGTTCGCTCTCTGAAGGAATATCGCTACTATGCAGAAGGCTGCGTTGCAAATCCGTCCGATCCTAAGGATGACTGCGGTCCGGCAACCATCTCTGTCATTGCAACGATGAACGGTGGTGTGAAGGCTGTTTACCAGCCGATCTTCTTCCGCGAACCCCCGGTACCCTATCCTGTGCTGACGGACGTTTTCGATGTTCACGGTGCAGTTCCCGAAGCTGAAATGAACATTCCGTCTGCTTACTATAGCATGCAACAGGAATATCTGGATGGTATCGGCGACTCCGCTTCCGTATACTACAACCGTCCGGTTCATAAGGACTCTCTGCCCTCCTTCCTCTGCTTCATCTGGGATTCCACTTCTGCAGAAAAGCTGAACCCCTATGAGCTGGGTATTTCCAATAAGGAAACCGACAAGGAAATGTACTGTAATGATTACGTTTCTGGCGATAAGCTGAGCTGTGTTGGCACTCCTGATGCAGACGGCTATTGCACTGCTCGCTTGGATGTGGGTGGCCTGAAGCTTTCCAAGACTCCCAAGACTGGCGGTTCCGGCAAGGTTCTCTCCTGGGCAAAGTTCATGGATAAGGGTAAGCCTGTGACACAGAGCTTCGATGGTGATTTGACTGATCGTATGGCTCCGGTGATCATTTCTGCTCGCGTGACCAGCATTAGTGAATCTCAGAACCAGCTGGTGCTGAATGTCTCTGAACCGGTTGCTAACCAGCAGTTCCTGACGACATCCCTCACGTTCTTCTTGAACTCTGCAACTTCTTTGACTGAAGACCAGCGCTTCAAGAGTGACGTAGCTGCAACTTCTTTGCAGGACCGTTCTGAAAATGTTCGTGCATACTATATCACTGGTGACAACTCTGTTTCTCCCCACGTTGGTGACTACGTTCGCTTCAGTGGTGACTATAACAATGTCTACTGGATGGATGTAACGGATATTCATGCAGAATCCTATGCAGATATTCGTCCGGCAAATGATTTGACTGATTACAACTGGAATGCACCCACTGCTTACAACTCTACTGTTCGTCTGCCTTCTCCCTGGGTCCAGATCAACGGTGAAGCAGAAGTGACTGTGAAGGAAGTGGCATTCTCTCATACCGGTAATGCTCCGGCAGGTGAAAATGTTCCCATGGTTCAGGTCGTTCCGTTTGCAACCAGCAAGAGCTTCGAATATGCAGCAGACTCTATGAATCAGGTGGTTGGTCACTTCGTTCAGTCTGATATGTTTGCTCTGGTGAACTCTGAAGAACGTTTCTACGATTACTTCTCCAAGAACAAGAACGAACTGCACAAGATCTACTTCTTCTTCAACGTGGAATACTACACCAACCTGGGTGGCTACGTTGCTGGTCAGAGCGGTAAGATTTTCTGCGATGACGAAACCGTCTTCGGCGTAGGCAAGTCTTGCTTGGATGCAGGCCGTAACTTCTACATCGCTTGGAACATGCGTTCTGAAAAGGGTCGTGAAGTTGCTACCGGCGCTTACATTACCAAGCTCCAGTCTTACATCAAGCTGGGTAAGTTCGGTAAGAAGAACTCCCTGGACAAGACCAATGTCTGGGGTGTCAGAAGAGATGCTACTCCGACTAAGAAGTAACCTTCAGGCAAACTTGAAAAAGTGGCGGGTTTAACCCGCCATTTTTTTTGTTATATTTGAGCCATGTTTAAGTTTATTGCAGCTTTCTTAATGTCCATGTCTATTGCATGGGCTGCAGGTCCTACCGATATGGACTCTCTGTTTCAGGGTAAGGAATACAAGCCTGAACTGAATTCCTCTCTCAGGGATACTACCACCAACCAGAGCATTGCTAGCAAGACCAAGAAGGATTCCAAGTCCGACGGTCTTTACATGCTCCAGTTCGAAGCGGTTGCCGACTTTGATGCCGCTCAGCGTCGTAGAGCTCAGCTTGCCGCAAGCACCGGCTACACCATTTCTGTGGTGTTCGATACTCCTTTCTACAAGCTTCGTGGCGGTGGATGGTCCTCCAAGAAGGCTGCCGAAGATAAGGCTCGTGAGCTGTCTGCCTACAACATTAACGCATTTGTTGTGAAGATTCGCTAAGGTTCTTTCCTTACGAAATCAAAATTACAGGACGAAAAAAGCGGAGTTTAAAAACTCCGCTTTTTTGTTTGCAGGGTTTACCCTTATTCAAGCAATCCCAGAGCCTGCTTTAGGGCGTGCTCGTCCATGGTGTCCGGCATGAGGGCTCTTTCTTCGGGTCCCACATATGCCAGCTTTCTTTCGGAGTCCGGTCGTCCGGATCGATCGCGAGGCACATATTCTCCTGGTTTTAGAGAATAGAAGAACAAGCCGGTCTTCACAAAGCGCTTCTTCTGGAGGCCTTGGTTAATGGCTTCCGTAAGAGCTTGCTGAATCATGGGACCTGCTCGATCTACATGATGCAGTTCCAGTACGCGACTCATGAGCACATCCTGATGGATGGGTGCCTCGTGATCCACGTAGAACTTCAACTGCGTAATGAGCGCAGCTACCGGCAGCTCTGCAATAGGCTTGTCGTGGGGCGTTCCTTCAATCTTGGGGTGTTGGACCTGGTAGGGAACAACATTGCTTCCGGAAGAAACGTCGTTAAAGAATTCCTCGTCTTCCTGGACTTCTTCCTGGGGATCAGGTGGGGGAGGTGCGACACTCTGTTCAATTGCCAGAGTGGCGACCAGGTGTCCGACTTCATCCTGGCGAGCCATGTACCAGAAGGGAAGCCACAGGTTAAGGACTTTCCAGCCTTGTTGCTTTAACAAGGTTGGCCTAATGTAGTCCCTATCTTCGATAGAACTTCTAAATCTTTCTGTAGTGCAGTCGTCTTCAATGAGTGCCAGGAATCGCTTGCTGTTGTTGGCGTCCACAATGACGGGGCCAACAGGAATGCCTGCTGGATTGAAGGATTCTTCCACTTGGATGTTTTCGCTCTGCAGGGCGGAAATCGCCTGAGGACGAATTTCGGAAGCGGCAGGAGTGGAATGGTAGTCGCTGCTGAAATCCTTCTGCTGCAGATAGTTAATCCATTCCCAGAACAAGTTGTGTTTGGAATTGGACTTCTTTGTCAAATCCGCATCGGAGATAAACACGAACTGTTCATTCTTTGCAAGAGACGTGCAGGTGGAAATCTTACGATCGCCTGCAATGGTGGCTACGCTTTCTGCTTCGGCACAGACGAATACCACATCACGATAGCGATCAACGGCGCGTTCAGGAGTCTTCACGTAGTAACGAATATCTTGATTCTGCTGGGCGAAGAATCTTGCCGCAGGGGAATCTGCTACGAGCATTGCCCTGATGGCGGATTCGATTTCGTGACAGGTGGATTGATGGAATGCAATGATGCCAAGAGTTTTTCCAGGATTGCGTTCCGCATGTCGAACTGCGGCCTGGGCAATTGCCATCACGTTATTCTGCACGGCCTTGAAACGGATGCCCTTAAAATCATCCCTATTGGGAAGAGGCAACTGCTTAATGCCCTTGTTGTAAATGTGCTTGTTGGCGAAGTCCACCAGGGCCGGATTGGCGTAGTTGTTGGAGAACCACAGTTCTCGTGTAGGAATACCACGGCGCAGTGCGGAAGCGAGAATGCTTTCGTGGAACATTGCCGTGTGCTTGTTTTCCGTTTCCTGGTAGGCGTCATAGGGCAATTGCTCCAGAGCAGGACTCTGGGGATCGCCAATAAGGATGACTCGTTCCGATGCAATCAGGGAGGGCAGCGCCTCTACTGCGGAAATGCAGTCTGCATCCAGAAGAATGGTCAAGTCAAAATGTTTGTGTTCCAGCTGGTAGGTGTCATTTAGATGAACGACCGTCAGAAGGCTGGGGTCATTTTCTACTGCAGCCTGGAATTCCCTGAAGTTTGCATTGCAGAAAGAATCCAGCAGGGATTGATAGGTCTTGGACTTTTTGGCACGAGCCTTGGGATTCAGGGAGAACAGGTCCGGACAGGACTTGGTTGCCTGCTGGATCTGGAATCCGGTCCAGTAATGGATGACTGCCTGAGCCACTTCCTTAGAGACGTTGTTGGTGTCCTCGACGAAACTGACGAGGCCCGGGCAATTGTAGCTACCTAGTTTTGCGATAAGGGCTGTCAGCTGGAGGTGGATATCCAGGTTTTCCCAGTTTTCGCTCCAAGACCTGATGGTGTCCAGCCACTTTTCGATGCTGAGACTTTCAAGAGAGGTTTCAAGACCCATGTCCTTGGATATCTGCTTGATGGATTTTTCCAGGTCCAGGACAGCCTGATAGAATCTTGCGATTTCAGGCTGCAAATCCTTGAAGAGATGCCACTGTTCCAGAATCTGTAGGAGCAGTTCCATCTTGGGATTGTTCTTGATCTTATCCTTGAAGTCGTAGACGTAACGGATTTTGCGATTCAGTTCGACCCAGTCAGAACGTTCATACATCCAGTCCTTACCCAGAAGGTGATTGCCTAGGACCGATGTTTCCTTATAGGCGCGCTTATTTTCCTGGAGGTCCAGAAGCGTGTCGATCAAGTCCAGAAGCCTAAGGTCGGAATCCACGGATTTGGGATTGCGGATGACCTTCATCAAGGTCTTGCGAGAGGTTCTATAACGATCGGAAAGGCCCTTGAGGGTGGTGTTCTGACATTCTGCAAATTCTTCGCGAGCTGCCAGGATGTTCTCGTCTACAGCATTGTCGGTGTAGATATCGGAAGTCTGCCTGCGGTAGCGAACCCACTTGTCGCCTGCTTCGGGCAGGGCAAGCAGGGTTTCCTTATAGGAGTCCCAGTTGCTGGAGCGAAGAACCCAGTCTTCAAAGGCGGGGGTGTCCTGGTCAAAGTTTTCCTGAATGAGCTTCAGCAGGTCCGCTAGGCTAGAGAGGAAAATTCCAGTGGGGAATAAACCTGCGGATTCCATCAGCGTGATGATTTCGTCCAGTTCGGAAACCTTGCTGGCTGCTGCAGTCAGTTCATTGGCGAGGGAGAGCTTCTGATTGTCGTCCAGGCTGGGAACGTGTACGTCCTGGAATGCACGACGGGCTTCAAAGCCTTTCTTTTCAAAATAGAGGTCCACCAGCTCCAGAAGATCTGCCTTGAGATTCTGGTAAGTAGGGTAGTCCAGCTGGGAGATTCCCTGGAATACGGATTCGGGAATCTTTTGCTTGGAAACTTTTGCCTTGCCGAATTCCGTCAGAAGTTCGCTCAGCATGATACCTGCTGGCTGGATGGGCTTGTTGACGGTTTCGTAGTATTCCACCATTTCCTGGCGGAATTTCTTTAAGTCTTCCTGGAGCTTTATGCGGTCAGAATCGGCGAACGTTCTGAAGGGGGGCTTCCAGGTGTTTTTAAAAGTACTGGCGGTTACGGCCCTACGGCTCACAACAAGGACTTTCTTACCCTTGGAAACGCTTTCTGCCACAATGTTTGTGGCAACTTTCATCTTGGCTGTTCCAGGGAGTGCGTTAATTGCGTAAGCCTTGCATTCCTCGTTTAGGGCGTCCAGGGTCACCTTGCTGGTGTGGGAGTCCGTCACGTAGGGGAAATGGTAGTCCGCCGGAGAGAACAACTGGTTGATGTCCCCATCCTCAAAGATGGATTCCTGAAGGTCAAAGCCGTCCTGGGTAAAGAGGGCGTTCAGGTTGGGGTTGGCATCCAGTTTCTTGTCCTGGGGAGTTTCGTCGAACCACTGGCGCATACGGAGATCGCCAGTATTGAAGAAACTGAGGCAAAGTCCATGGCGAGTGAATTTCCAGTTGCGGGCGGTGGCGACAGCCTTTTCAAACAGAGAGAAGTAGAGCAAGATGCTGAACTGACCGTTGATGATGGCGTCGTCTGCCTTGGGCAACGGATTGGGAAGAACGTCCTTAAGACGTTCCCTCAGGACCACGTTTTCGATGGGGGCTTTGCCGGAGAGGGTGAGGGTCTTCTTGTTAATATCTACGTTCACAGGAACGAGAAGGCTAGGGGCGAGGGCGTTGCCATCCCACTTCAAGAAACCCAGTACCAGGTATAAGTCGGTTTCCCCGAAATCTTCCATCTTTTCACGAAGGACTGTGGAAAATGCGTCAATCTGGTCAATCTTCTGCTGGGCGGTATAATTAGCGCTGATTTTGAAGAAGGAATCCAGGGGCAGAGGGCCTTTGGACTGCATCCATTTTTCAAGAAAAAGATCGCCCGCTTCCATAATGAGCGGAGACTGAAAATCACCCTTCGATGAAAAATTCAAAAGGCGGTCTTTAGAATCAAAAAGTAATACTTCTTGGCGTAGCTTTGAAATGGTTGCAGAAGATGACGCTAGGGACATGACCTGAATATAAGTTTTTTTGGAAAGAAAGATTTCCGCAAAAGCTTATAAAGTGTTGACAATTCTTCCAATAGCATCCTCTAGGGCGATAGAATCCTGCTTCGGGATGAATCCCGCCTTGAAAAGTACCCTGCCCAACAGTTCTTCTGGGCGATAGCCCGCTTCCTTGTCTTGACGGATACTGTGCGCTAGCTCACGTTTGGAAAGCTTCTTTCCGGACGGATCCACAATGAGGGGGTGGTGGAGATAGAGGGGACGAACGTGTTCCCTAGGGATATGGCCTATTCCCGAGGCTACCTGGCAGAGGGTTTCGCTCAAGGCGATTTGCCTGGCGGTGGAGTTGATAATGTCTTCCCCGCGGACGATGTGGGTGATTCCTTGTTCCAGATCGTCCGTGCAGACGCATAGCTGGTAGGTGTAGCATCCTTCCCGATCCATCAGGGGGAAGTCTCCACACTGTCTTGCTGGATTCTCGGAGAATGCGCCAAGACGGTAATCCTGCCAGTTAATTAGTTTGTCTGTAACTTTAAAGCGAGTGTTGTGGGGAAGGGCTGAAGCCTGATGGATGTCCAGAGCCTGGCATTTGCCCTGATAGATGATTTCGCCTGTTTCACTGCGGGGGTTTTCCGCTTCCAGCTGTTTTCTGCTGCAGGTGCAGGGGTAGGTAAGTCCAGCGGCGTCCAGCCTTTCCATGACGGCGCGGTAAATATCCTGCCGTTCGCTCTGAATGCTTTCACTGTGGGGGATGAATCCCATCCAGGCCAAGTCTTCGCGAATTCCCTGGATGTAGGCTTCCCGAGTGCGGCCGCGGTCATGATCTTCGATGCGCAGGTGGATATGGAGATTCCACTTGCGGGCGGCCGCCCATACGTATAGCGCCGAAAGAAGGTGACCTTCATGGAGGTAACCTGTAGGGCTTGGGGCGAAACGTATTTTTCCAGAAAAGTCCATAAAGAAGGATACTTGAAAAGGGCGTGTTCTGAGTCACAAGATAGAAACTTTAAAATTGAACTTTAATTCTTTTTTCTAATTTGAGAGTGATGCGTAATTTACGAATTCTTTCCTACCTGGCGGCATGGGGATCTCTCCTCGTGTCTTGCTCCTCTGCGCCTGCCCCAGTTGCCGACGCTCCAAAGCCGGCTGAAACTGTTGAAACCCCTGTGGTGGCTCCTGCAGAAAATTCCGTATCTGCGATTCCTGCCAGTTACAAGGATGTCCAGTTTCCGGAATTCGTTTATGTAGCCCCTCATCCCAGGGATTATCGAGTGGAAGTGGCTCCCGGAATTACGGGATATATTGCAAGCGACCGTTCTCTGCCCTTGGTGAACTTTACGGTTTATTTTGAGGAAAGTTCCTTGCCTTCTGTATTGAAGGATGAGGCTGCTAATTCTATGGTCAGTTCCATGCTGCGCCGTGGTGCTGGTGGCGGTATTGCTCCTCATGACTTGGACGATTCCCTGGAATTCATTAGCGCAGGTATTAGCACCTCTGCAGGGACCTTCAGCTCCATGTTTGACATCGACTGTCTTTCCAAGGATTTCAAGAATCTCCTGGATCTTTCCCGCAAGGTGCTGACGGCTCCTGGCTTTGATAAGGACCAGCTGGAAATTGTGAAGGCTGGCTTTGTGACTTCCTACGACCGTCGTTATGACACTCCCGCCAAGGTTCTTTCTGCCTTGAAAGCCAAGGTGAATTACCAGGATAATCCTAGACTTTGGGATGCAAACGGGGATGAATATAAGGCTGTGACTGCAGAAGACGTGAAGCGACTTGCTGCGGGAACGTTTTCTTCCAAGCGAATTGTGTTTGCTCTCTCCGGCGATGTGGATCGAGATTCCTCCATCGCCATGCTGAAGGAATTCTTTGCTGGCTGGAAGGTTGAACCTGCTGCTGAGAAACCTGCTCCCAAGCCCCTAAGTTTCCTGCGTAAGCCTGGAATCTATGTGGTGGATAAGGATATTACCCAGGCAAATATCTCCATGAACCAGCCCTTCGTGAAACGTCCCCATCCGGATTATTATCCGGCTGCCGTAGCTAGTTTCATTCTGGGTGGTGGTAGCTTTACCAGTCGTCTTATGAATCGAGTCCGCAGCGATGAGGGCTTGGCTTATAGCGTTTATAGTTCTGTTGGCAACGACTATCGCGATACATCCATGGTTACGATAGCCTTGCAGACTAAGGTGGAATCCGTGGATTTCGCCCTGAAGCTGATTTATGAGGAAGTGGAAAAACTTGCAAAGGAAGGCCCTTCCGAAGAAGAACTGGCTCAGGCCAAGAAATCCCTGATTGAAAGCCTGCCCAGCTTGTTTGACAGTCCTTCTTCAACTGCCATTATTTTTGCCAAGGGTGAACTGCTGGGGAAATCCCAGGACCATTACTTGGATTACGTGAAGGAAATTAATGCGGTGACTCCGGAACTGGTGAAGGCTATGATTGCCAAGTATTTTGACAAGAGCAAGATGACCATTTCCATTGTGGCTCCGGTGTCCAAGCTTGATGCCTTGAAACCTTTCACGGTGATTCCTCTGGATAGCCTTGAATTCAGAAACTAGGGAGGATACCTAATGAAGTCCGCTCTGAACAACGTCCTGAAAACCGCAAGTGCCGTTCTCCTGTGTGCATTTTCCGTATTTGCCGCAGAGCAAGGCGAGGCTCGCGTTGTGGTCAAGGCTATTCCCGATCAGCCTTCCATGAATGGTGCTGTGGTTGATCGAAATACCCTGGTGAAGAAGGTGGGTGATGATGATGTTCGCCCGCTATGCTCTGGCATGAAGGCTTGCCTTGGGGTGGATGTACCTGGCTGTACCGATGCAGATAAGCTTCCCTTGAAAAAGGTGAAGTATGATGAGGAATTCTGCAGAGTGTTTAAGGAAGTGAAGAATCGTGGCCTGAGCACCGATATGAATGTGACTGGTGTTCCCGAAATCTTTGCGCGCCTCGGTCGTCAGTATCGTGCCGTTTATGTGAACGAAGGCACCTTGCCTTTGAACGAACATGTCATTAGCTACCTGTTCGATAACATGCCCTTTACTGCCGAACTGATCAATGCTTATTTGGAATCCAACTACACCTTGGAGTATGCAAGCAAGGATCGTCGATTCTTTAACGGAAGTAACGGCCGCAGCCTTTCCGGCGAGTTCTACTGGGCTCTGCAGGATAGCGCTGGACAAAAATTGGGTTTGCGTGACTTGTTCTTTGGATATGGCCATGCCAAGGTCCTAAAGTGGTCTTTGACAGGAACCGCCATTGCTTTTTTGGATATGGACCCCATCCCGGGAAATCAAATCAAGTATAAACTAACGGCAGTGGTGTTTCCCGCAAATTCTGTACTCAATTCCATCATGCAGATGAAGGTGTTCAAGAGCGTGGTGAATAGCAAGATTGACCACATTGTGGATGACATTAAGAAAGCTTCCGGTATGTATTTTGGCGGCAACAAGGAACCCATGCTGAAGAGCGCCGCCCTAAAGTCTCAGCAGAATATCCAGTACGTTCTGGATTTCGAGACGGTTGTGAATGGAGCTCCCTGGAAGTTGGGTGACTTTGAAAAGTTAAAGAAGGAACGGGCTAAGGCAAAGGCTATTGAAACTGCCCCCGCTCCTCTAAAAGTTGTGGAATAATAAAAGAATCAAGGAATACACATGAGCGATAATAAGGAAAGTCTGGAATCCCTGCTGGCCCGTGTTACGGACCGCCGTCGTGAACTTCTCTCTTCTGTGGTGGATCGCCGCACGAGACATTTTTGCATGGTGCTGGAAGATCTGTTTGACCCCCATAATATTTCCGCTGTGATCCGTACGGCAGAATGCTTTGGTCTGCAGGATGTTCATGTGATTGAAGAAGACAACGCCTATAGCGTGAATAAGTCCATTCTGAAGGGTTCCTACAAATGGATGAATCTTTATTTGTACAAGAAGCGCATGCTCTGCATGGAAAAGCTTCGTGCTAAGGGCTATAAGATTGCTGTTGCTAGCACCAATACTACCAATTCCGTTCTGGATTTGGACTTGAGTCAGCCTACTGCTTTCTACCTGGGTAGCGAATTCCATGGCAATCACCCGGATACCCTGGCTCATGCCGACTATGAATTCAAACTGCCTCAGTACGGTATTACCGAATCCATGAACGTTTCCGTGGCTGGTGGCGTGCTGATGACCTATCTGGACGTGTACATGCAGAAGGAAGGTCGCGAAAAATTCCTCCTGAAGAAGGATGAAAGGGACGCTCTGCTGTATGATTGGCTGGATCGTCACGTAAATGGCATTGAAAACAATAGTCCCATTACAAGAATCGAAGAATAATAACTAGATTAAATTCCAAATGAAGAAGTATTCTGCACTCTATTTTTCTGTTGGTCTAGTTGTTATACTGGCCCTCGTAATTTTGGTTTTTGGCATCTTTTTCCTGAACGAAAAGGATCCTAGAGAAACTTATAACACGTTCTACCTGCGCTTTACCCAGGTCAGCACCCTTGTTTTGGATGACCCTGTCAAGGTTAATGGCGTAAAACTGGGTAAGGTGGAAAAAATTGAACTTTCTGGCCACCGCGTGGTGGTGACGGTTCGCTTGCGTACCGACGTAAAGATCCCCACAGATTCCGAAATCCGAGTGCAGAATATTGGTATCATGGGCGAACGTCAGATTGGTATGATTCTTGGCGATTCTACCAAGTATTTCACTCCTGGTGATACGATTAATGGCCAGTTTGACGCAGGTATTGCAGAAGCCTTGGGTCTTGCTGGTGAAGTTTGCGATAGCACCAAGGTTCTTCTGGAGTCCGTAAAGCAGGCTTTGGGGCAGACCATTACCAATCCTGAATTCCAGGAACGTTTCAAGACTCTCCTCGTAAAGGCGGAAGCTCTTGAAGATCGTACTATGAAACTCTTGAACACCACTGATCCCCAGATTAAGAAGAGCCTGGATGGCCTGAATCAGGTGACCGTGAAGGTGAACGAATTGATTGACGGCGTGAAGCCCCCCATTGATAATATGTTTGCAAATACCGATAAACTGATGGGTAATGCAGATAAGCTGATGGGTGAACTGGATGGTGTTACCAAGCATTTGGATGTTCTGCTGGCCAATGTCCAAAAGAAGATCAACTCCAAGGATAACACCGCTGGTATCTTGCTGAACGACAGAGCCCTCCATGACGATCTGGTCAAGACGATCCACTCTGCTGATAGTCTGTTCCGCGTCATCCTGAAGGATGGTCTGGACGTCAACGTTGATATTTTCTGAGGAAAAAGATGATAGTTAAAACTTTGGTGGTCACAAATAAATTGGGTATTCACGCGCGCCCTGCCGGTATGATTGTTGATGTTACCGGTCAGGCACAGAGTGATGTCTCCATCGTATTCGAAGGTTCTAAGGCGAATGCCAAGAGTATTTTGAATGTGATGATGCTTGCGATTCCCGCTGGATCTGAAGTGAAGTTTGAAATCGACGGTGAGGACGAAGAAAACGTTGCCTCCCAGTTGGAGGTCTTGTTCGGTGACCACTTCAACGAAGAACCTTGCTGATGATAAGATCAAGCCGGTACGCACTGTTCTAACAGGCGTGCCTGCATCTCCCGGCTTTGCGATGGGCCGGGTTTTTCCGGTTATTAACCGTGAAGTTTCCGTGGTGGAGGAAACTCTTCCTGAAAGTCGTATTCCCGACGAGGAACAGGTTTTCCTGAAAGCCATTAACAAGACCGCAAAAGAGATTGCCCAGATTAAGGAAATCTCCGAAGGTCGTACAGGCGTTAAGGATAGCCTGATTTTTGCAACCCACCTGATGATTCTTCAGGATCCGGGCTTGGTCAATGGTATCCTGGATAAAATCCGCAGGGAACATAAGAACGCCCGTTGGGCTGTGCATGTGGTTCTTGGCGCCTACATCGATAAGTTCGAAGCCATCAATTCTGCTGCCATGCGGGACAAGGCTACGGACTTGCGAGATCTTTATAACCGTCTCATGGCTGCCATGGAAGACTCCGGACCTGTGCTGGAGGATGTGGCTGCTGAAGATGGTGTTGTGCTTGTTGGACATGAACTTTTGCCCAGCTTGCTTATGTCCATTAAGCCGGGCCAGGTCTGTGGCTTGGTGATGGATACCGGTGGCCGTACGAGCCACGTCGCTATTCTTGCTCGCTCCCTGCAGTTGCCCTTGGTTTCTGGCCTGCGTAATTCTGCGGCGGTGGTCAAACCTAATGATATCCTGATTGTGGATGGTTCCAATGGTACCGTCATCGTCAATCCCAACGAAGAGGATATTCAGGAATTCCATAAACGTCAGGAAGTATTTGAACGTCAGCGTCGCGAACTGTTTACCATGCGACAGCTGGAACCCATGACCCGTGATGGCAAGTACATCACCCTTCATGCAAATATTGAATTGCCTGCAGAAGCGGACAAGGTGACTGACTTCGGTGCATCTGGCATCGGTCTGTATCGTTCTGAATTTTTGTTCCTGCGCAAAAACGCTCCCACGAAGGATGAACAGCGTGATGCTTATCGCTACATCCTGGAAACCATGGCTCCCTGTCCGGTTGTGATCCGTACCTTGGATGCTGGTGGTGATAAACTGGTCAGCGGTATTAACGCCGTTAGTGAATCCAATCCCTTTATGGGATGGCGTTCCATTCGAGTTTGTTTAGACAAGGAAGACTTGTTCTGTGAACAGCTGACAGCTCTTCTCCTTGCGAATACTAAGGGAAATCTTCGCATTCTCTTGCCTATGATTTCCAGTATGACGGAATTGCGCAGAGCTAAGGCTTGCATCAAGCGTTGCCGCGAAGAACTGGAAGCCGCCGGCAAGAAAGTTGCCAAGGTGAAAGTGGGCGTCATGATTGAAGTTCCCTCCGCCGTGATGATTGTGGACAAACTAGCGAAGGAAGTGGACTTCTTCAGCATCGGTACCAATGACTTGATCCAGTTTACCCTGGCAGTGGACCGTACCAACGAACTTATTACGGATATGTTCCAGCCTCATCATCCGGCTGTGCTCAGCATGATTTATCAGACCGTGCGGGCTGCACATCGTGAAGGAATTCCTGTGGCGGTTTGCGGCGAAATGAGTGCCGACCCCATGAGTGTCCTTCTGCTGGTGGGACTTGGAATTGACGAACTTTCCATGACACCCTGGAGTGTCATGTCCACTAAGAAAATCATCCGCTCCATCAACTTTGAGGATGTCCGCGATACGGCCCTTACGGTGTTGCAGATGGATGATGCTGAAAGTGTGAATGCCTACTTGCACAAGAAGTATGCACAGACGATTATGGATCTTGGCATCTCTAGCTTTGTAGGTCAAGTTGAAAAAAACGGAAAATAAAAAGAACATGATTCGTTTCCTTTGTATCCTACTAGGCGTTTGCTCTGCAGGCGTCTTTGCTGTTTCTCAGACTTTAAATTCATCTTCCTCTGTTTCAAATCCCGCTGTGGTGACGGATAGTTCCGTGGCGGCTCTTTCCGTGGAAAAACCTGTGGAAGGCAATCCTTTTGCGGAATTAGAACAGATTGATCCCAAGGTGTTCCAGGATGTGGAAGTTCGCTACAATCGTGTGAAGGCTGCTAGCGAGGATACGACCCTGTCCAAGAATATTCGCGACTTTGCAACTGCCGCCATGTTCTACTATAAGGGGGACTGGGATAATTCCTACGCCGCTTACGATACTCTTCGTGGCAGGGATTCCTTCCTGGATGGAAGCGTTATCCTGCGCATGGCAACTGCCAAGTTTAACGTAGGTGATTATGCCAAGATGAGGGAAACCCTGGCCCTGAACAAAGGCCTGGAAAAGAACAGCACTTGGCTTCGCCAGGCGGACTTGCTCCGAATTCGCTCTGTTGCATTCGATAAGAAGTTGAGCGACAAAGCTCAGGCAGATTCCCTGAAGGCTTTCATCGATAAGTATCCTAAGACCGATGAGTCTGCAAGCTTCAAGTATCGTTACGCCCAGTACATGGAACAGTTCAAGAAGACGAAGGAAGCCAAGCGCGTCTACATGCAGTTGCTTACCAGCGCCGCATATAAGGACTCCGCTTTCGCTTCCATCAAACGCTTGCGTCAGGAAAGAGTCTCCCCGGAATCTCTAAACGAAAAGGTCGCCTACGCAAAGATTGCCTGCGGTAAGGAAGAAGCATCCGCCTGCCTTTCCCTGCTGGATTCCATCCAGATTATGGACGCCGACCTTCTGGCTAAAAATCCCGAAAGCGCCGTAGCCCTTCCGGATGATTCCCTCCAGAGCAAGCTTCCCCTCAGCACCCTCCCGATGGCAGATCGTATCGCCCTGTGGGAAAAGCGTGCTTCTGTCTATCGCAATTTAGGCCGTGAAGATGATGCCATTAAGCAGTACATCTTCCTGGTGGACTCTGTAGAAGCCAAGAAGGACTGGATTGAAACCGCCCTCAAGCGCATGCGTACGGTAAGCTCTACCAAGTACGCCAAGGTCATTAAGCGTTATGATTCCAAGCTCCAGGTAGTAAGCAAGTACAGCAAGAGTACCGGCGACAACCTGTGGCGTCGTGGCTTTGACTACGAACAGGTGGAAAAGTTTGATAGTGCTCTGGTCTGTTATAAGGAGCTGGCGGATAAGCGTTACGGCAAGAGTAGCTTTCGTAATTGGGCTAAGTTCCGTACAGGCTTTGTCTACTTCAAGATGGAACAGTGGCAGAATGCTGTAGACATGTTCAAGGAAGCCATGAACGAAAATGACCGCTGGAGCAGCAGCGGCGCCCGTATGTTCCTGGGGGATGCCTACATGAAACTGGGCCAGGATTCCCTGGCTCGTGAAGCCTATCTGGATTGTATTCAGGATTTCCCTCTGTCTTCCTACGCTCATCGTAGCCGTATGAAACTGATTGAAAATAAGTTGATGGATTCAACCCAGGTTCCTTTCGCTCACGGAACGGAAATGTCTGCGGAAGAAACTCTGAAGTGGATTCGTGATGCCCAGAAGGCCGGAAAGCCGGATTCCAGCTACAGTCCGGAACGTTATGACCGCATCAAGACCTTGTTCCTGTATGGCTTTAGCGATCATGCTTTCAACCTGTATGATCAGGCCCGCAAGAAGAACGCCAAACGTCTGGATTTCCTTTATGAATATGGCCTGCTGTTCTACGAAATGGGTGAAGTGGCTGCTGGCTATCGCTTGGCTCGTCAGTTCCAGGCAAACATTGACCGTAGACTTCTTCTGGCTCCTCCTCTGGGAGTGCTGCATTATCTGTATCCCACTCCCTTCAAGGATCAGGTGAAGTTCCATTCCGGCAGTCGCATTGACCCCTTCTTCGTCTATAGCGTCATGCGTCAGGAATCTATCTTCAATTTTGAAATCGCATCTCCTGCAGGTGCCTGTGGACTTCTCCAGATTATGCCTTCTACCGGCAAGATGTTGGCCAAACAGGAAAATCTGGAAAACTTCGATCCCAAGCAGTTGTACAATCCCTACATGAATATCCGTCTGGGCATCCGCTATCTGGTGGACTTGAAGGCCGCCTATAAGGATGACTACATGTATGTGCTGGGCAATTACAATGCTGGTCCTAAACCCACTAAGCGTTGGCAGACCGCAAGCGGCCACCTGCCTTGGGATATCCGCTCTGAAGAAATCAGCTATCGCGAAACCCGCGACTACGTAAAACGAGTCATGGGCAACTACTGGATCTATCAGGAAATCTACGACGAACTATAGTAATTATGAATTACGAACTCATATCTCATATCTCATAACTCATAACTCATAACTCATAATTCATATCTCATAACTAGTAATGCTTTTCCTTCTTCTCACCATCGGTCCTGCGTTTCTGTTTGCTTGCGGAAACATCCTGGAAAAATCCGGGGTGTCCACCGTGGGTAAGAAAACGGGAGGCGTTTCCAACCCCTGGCAGTTCCTGAAGGGTGTTCTATCCAATGGCTACTGGTGGCTGGGAATTGGCTGTTCTGGTCTTGCAACCTTAGGGTACTATATTGCTATGGCCCGCTATGACTTGAGCCAAGTGCAACCCATGATGGTGCTGAATCCGGTTCTCACCGCCTTGATGGGCTTTGTGATTCTGAAGGAAGTTTTGACCCGCCGCATTGTGGTGGCCATCTGTTTTGTGGTGGCAGGACTTCTTTATTCTGTGGAATCCCTGGGTGGGGTGACTAGCGTTCAGAATATTTCCATGCTCTGGATATATGCCGGCGTTGTTTGTGGAATTACCCTTCTGGTTCACCTGTTTGGCCGTGACCGCGAAATTGCAGATTCCCTGATTATGGGCGTAGGCTTCGGTATTTCTGCCGCGTTCTATAAGAGCCTGGCCATGGATTTTGACCTGGATCATATATCCTTCTCGTCTGTGGGAAATCTATTGCTGGACTTTAGAACACTAGGTTATATCGCTACCTATGGCATCGCCTTTCTTTATTCCCAGATTTCTTTTTCCAGAGGCCGAGCCCTCTTCATTATTCCCTTCAGTGCTGCTGTCGGGGCCGCTGTTCCCACTATCGCGGGGGCTGTGGTTTTCTCGGAAACATTCCCATTGGGTAAAATTATTTCCGTGATTTTAGTACTGTCTGGGTCTGCTCTGTTTGTGGTCCGCAGACCTCGCAGAAAGGGTAAAAAGAGGAAAAAATCCTCCAACTTGTAGGAAATAAGTAAGGACTCCCGCTTCAAATAGCGAGTATATTTGATGGTATGGGATGTGATCTAAAGACTGCTTTACTTCGGAAATCCTATGCCGGGTTAGCCTCTGCTTGCCTGGCTTTTGGTGCATTAGGACTTTCCGCCTGTTCCGATGATGGAGCAAGTAAACCTTCGTTGCCGAGCAACTCTAATAGTTCCTCGAGCTCTTCCATAAACGTGCCTTATGTGGGTGGTCCTTTGATGTTTACGGAAGTAGATCCCACCAACTTGGTGTATGAGGATCATGAAGGTGGGGATGGTAGCTGGATTGAAATCCTCAATACTTCTGACGAACCGGTGAACCTTGCTGGAAAATACTTGACCAATTCTCTGGATAAGCCCACCAAGTGGACTTTCGGAAACGTGGTGGTCCCTGCCCAGGGTTTTATGGTGGTGTTCTTGTCCGGCAAGGACCTAAAGGATTATGTGGCTCCGACCGATTCCACGGAAATGATTGGCCCGGGATATTGGAGCTGGACCGATTCCCAGAATGAGGATGTGGCTGGCTTCAGTTACGCCGATCCCCTGCCTGGCCAGAAGAAACTTTGTTTCAAGGAAGATGGAAAACGTCGCTGTGGTGCGGTGATGAAACTGGGGGACAACGAGGAATTGGGTTGGTCTTCCATTTCTGTCATGATTGGAACTGGCTCTACGGATCCCGAAGACGTGGTGGATATTTCCGGCGCTAATGAAATTCTTATGAACGCCTACATTACCAAGGACCGCAAGGTTTCTTTCCGATTGACCCAGCCCGATATGGACGACTGGAAAGGATATGAAATCGTCCTAACAGGAACGGGAGACTCTTCTACGGTGTATCGCGTTTCTCTTCCCGCTGGGACTACATTCCCGGACCTTGCAAATATTTACGGCACCCGCATGAGTCCCGAGTCCAAGGAATCTCAGGAAGTCTCTGTAAAGATCTTCAGTTACATCGCCCGCAATCGAGGTCATGAACCCCACGCTTCCTTCAAGGCGAAAAAGACCGGCGGAGCCTTGTTCCTGCTGGACGAAAACGGCTTCCTGATGGATTCACTCACTTATCCGGAAATTCCTGCTGGGAAAAGCTGGTCCTACGGTTCTGTGAATGGAACAGCCGGCTTTGGCTTTGCGGAACCGTCTCCCTACGGATTAAGCGTTGGGGAGGTTTATCCCGTGAGATCCCCTGCGCTGGATACCCTGACGGAACTGCCGCCCTCCGGTTTTTATCAGGCACCTTTTGTGGTGAATTTTCCCGAAGGTTATGCGATCCGTTGTGAGCTAGGTGGAAAAGCTCCTACCGAAGAAAGCCCTCTTATAACGGTACTTGGCTTTGATAAAAACACGACCGTTCGCTGCGGCAGTTTTGTTCCAGGAGCCATGCCAGGTAAACTGCTGAATCGCACCTACATTTTTGAAAAGGCTCCTGCTGTTCCCGCCGTATTCGTTACCGTAGATCCGGGCTCCATGTTTAATCCGGATACAGGCATCTATATGGAAGGCAATTTTGCACAGACTGCGGAACCTCACTATGGTGCCAACTACTGGCTGGATAAGGAAATCCCCGTCTTTGTTGAATTGATTGAAGCAGGAGTAAATCAGCCTGCGTTTGCGAAAGATGCTGGTCTTGAAATATTCGGTAATTACAGCCGCATGAACGAGAAAAAATCCGTGGCCATCACCTTCAGGGAAAAATACGGCGATAAACGTTTGAAATATCCCTTGTTCCCGGGATTTCCGGAGCTGAAATCCTTCAAGGGATTTGTTCTTCGGGATAACGGCAGCAATAACGGAAACGACTATATTCGCGACATGCTGGCTTCTTCCATTACGGAAGGCCTTGGGGTAGATTACCAGCGAGGACGAGCTTCCATCGTGTACTATAACGGCGAATACTATGGAATCCATAACATTCGTGAACGTTCTACGGAATATTATTTCGAAACCCATTATGGAATGGATCCCAAGTCCATTGACTTGTTGAAGGCGGATAATTCCGCTTCCAACGGGTCCTCTACGGAATACCAGGCCATGATGGATTGGCTGGAATCCGCCCATCTGGATGACGACGCAAATTACGAAAAGGTTGCCGCCCAGATTGACGTAGGCAATTTCATCAATTACGTCTTGTCGGAACTGTTTATTGACAACCGTGACTGGCCCAGCAATAACCTGAAAAAGTGGCGTTGCAGCAATCCTAAAACCCAGTGGAAATGGTTCATCTACGACACCGATTTTGGCTTTGGTTCTGGAATGAGTAGCTATAAGAACAACATTTTTGAGTTTGCTACTGCAGAAGATGGGGAGTCCTGGCCTAATGGCCCTGAATCCACGTTGTTGTTGCGTAGACTCCTGGAAAACGATGGCTTCAGAAGTGCTTTTATAAACCGCATGGCCGTTCTGCTTGTGATGAATTTTGAAAGCTCTAGAGTGACTGCTCGAATCAATAAGCTGATGGGTGATATTAGTTCTGAAATTGAACGCGATCAGAAAGCTTGGGACCGAAATTCCAAGTGGATGACCACGTCCTTAAATAACATCAAGAATTTTGCCAAGGAACGTCCCGGAATTATCCAAAGCGAACTGCAGGAATACTTTGCTTTGGGTTCGCGGGCTCCTGTTACTCTGTCTGTTTCTGGAGGCGGAACCATTGCTGTTCACGGGCTTGCCCTAGATGTTTCACCTATGGAAATAAACTTCTTTGAAGGGCTCCCTGTGGAAATATCCGCGGTGGAATCCGGTGGTCGTGTTTTCTCAAATTGGAGCGATGGAGTAACATCGCCTACAAGAATAATTATGCCTGGAGAAGTCAGTTCCCTGAATGCAATTTTTAGATAACATTTCTGCGTCTAGAGAGAACGTCTAGAGAACGAAAAAGATGAAATAAAACCTTATTGTAATTGAGATTAGACGGCATTTCTAATTTTTGAAAATCTCTATTTTAGAAATTATCTACATTATAACCATTATGAGTTTTACTACTAAGATTCTTTGCATTGGCGCGGGCTATGTCGGTGGCCCCACTATGACTGTTATCGCCGACAAGTGCCCCGATGTTAAAGTGACTGTTGTGGATATCAACCAGTCTCGTATTGATGCCTGGAACAGCGAAAACCTGCCTATTTTTGAACCTGGTCTGGATGATGTGGTAAAGCGTGCCCGTGGCCGCAACTTGTTCTTCAGTACCGATATTCCGGCTGCCATCAAGGAAGCTGACATTATCTTCGTTTCCGTAAACACTCCCACCAAGACGTTTGGTCATGGCGCCGGTAAGGCCTCTGACCTTCAGTACTGGGAAAAGACTGCTCGCAACATTCTGGACATCGCCGACGAAGGCAAGATCATCGTGGAAAAGTCCACGCTGCCTGTCCGTACCGCAGCTGCCATGGAACGAATCCTGAATTCTAACGACAAGGGCCTCCATTTCGAAGTCCTTTCCAACCCGGAATTCCTGGCCGAAGGTACTGCCATTCAGGACCTTTTCGAACCGGACCGTGTTCTTATCGGTAGCCACCAGACTGAATCCGGCCTGGCTGCCTGCCAGAAACTTGTGGATGTCTATGCCCACTGGGTTCCCCGTGATCGCATCCTGACTACCAATCTGTGGAGTTCCGAACTTACCAAGCTTACTGCAAACGCCTTCTTGGCCCAGCGTATTAGCTCCATTAACTCTATCAGCGCCCTCTGCGAACGTACCGGCGCCGATGTGGACGAAGTCGCCTATGTGATGGGCAAGGACAAACGTATCGGACCTAAGTTCCTGAAGGCTTCCATCGGTTTCGGTGGCTCCTGCTTCAAGAAGGATATCTTGAACCTGGTGTACCTGTGTGGCTACTACGGCCTGCCCGAAGTTGCTGCCTACTGGGAAAGCGTTGTGAAGATTAACGAATGGCAGACCCATCGTGTGGTGGACCGCATGCTGGAAACCATGTTCAATACCATCGCAGGCAAGAAGATCGCAGTCTTTGGTTTTGCTTTCAAGGCAAACACCGGTGACACTCGCGAAAGCCCCGCTAACCTGGTGGTTCGCGATTTGCTGGCCGAACATGCAGTGCCGGTCGTCACTGACCCCAAGGCTATCCCTGATGCCAAGCGCGACCTGAAGGACGTGCTGGATCAGGTCCAGTTCGAAGAAGATGCCTACAAGGCAGCCGAGGGCGCACACGCTGTGGTGGTCTGCACCGAATGGAAGTGCTTCGCTGAACTGGATTGGAAGCGCATCTTCGCCTCCATGGCTAAGCCCGCTTTCGTATTTGATGGTCGTAACATCCTGGATGCTGATGCCCTTCGTAAGATTGGCTTTGAAGTGACCAGCATTGGTAAGGGTAAGGCGGAATAAAGGCTCTTTAAGGATTTGCTCATGATTATTCGCAGTAAAGCACCTCTTCGTCTCGGTCTTGCCGGAGGCGGTAGCGATGTGTCTCCTTATAGTGATATTTATGGTGGACTTGTTTTAAATGCAACAATCAATTTGTACGCATATACCACTATTGAAGAAACTGACGACGGCATGATTACGATTCAGGGTCATGATAGTGACTGCTTTGAATCTTATCCTGTAGCTAAAGAGATTCCCACCAACGGGAAGGGGGACTTAATTAAGGGCACCTACAATCGTGTAGTTCGTGACTTCGACATCCCTCTGAAATCTTTTAAGATAACGACCTACAATGATGCTCCCGCAGGTTCTGGCCTGGGAACATCGTCTACCATGGTTGTCAGTATTCTAAAGGCCTTTGTTGAATGGCTTGGCCTCCCTCTGGGTGATTATGAAATTGCCCGTCTTGCCTACGAAATCGAACGTAAGGATCTTGGCCTAAGTGGAGGAAAACAGGATCAGTATGCTGCAGCGTTTGGCGGGTTCAATTATATGGAATTTCTGCCGAACGATGTTGTTATCGTGAACCCCCTTAAGATCAAGCGTTGGATTGTGGATGAACTTGAAGCATCCATGGTTCTCTACTTTACTGGAAGAAGCCGTTCATCTGCCCAGATTATTGATGAGCAGAAAAAGAATACGGAAAGCGGTAATTCAAAGTCCGTGGAAGCAATGCATCGAATTAAGCAAGGCTCGGTGGATATGAAGCTTGCTGTCTTGAAGGGTGACATGCAGTCCTTTAGTAAGGTGCTTGGCCAGAACTGGGAAGACAAGAAAAAAATGGCTAATGCCATTACCAATCCGGTTATCGAGGAAGCTTTTGAAGTTGCTACTGCAGCAGGTGCAAAGGCTGGTAAGGTTAGCGGTGCCGGTGGCGGTGGCTTCATCATGTTCTTTGTTGAACCTACTCGCAAAAAAGAAGTCGTTGATGCTCTCAGAAAGCTGGATGGCTTTACCATGCCCTTTAACTTTACTGACGGTGGTGCTCACGGCTGGAAAATTTACGAGACGGACAACGTCAATTCGTTAAAGTACTAGACGATAATGATTGAAGAAAACGTTTATAAGCATCTGGAAAGCTTGATTGCCAGGTATCCGAGTTTGGCTGTTTGCCGTGAGGATATTGCAAATGCTTATTCCGTACTGGAAAAAGCTTTTGCCAATGGAGGCAAACTTCTCATTGCTGGCAATGGCGGTTCTGCTGCAGATGCGGAACATATTGTTGGTGAGTTAATGAAGGGCTTTGTTAAGCCCAGAAAGATTAGTGCGGAATATTCAAAATCCTTGCTTGAAGCAAATGAGGAATTGGGCTCTGTTCTTTCTAATGCTTTGCAGGGGGCACTTCCTGCAATCGCACTCGATGGACATTCGGCATTGACCACCGCCTATATGAATGACTGTGAACCACTGCTTTGCTTTGCTCAACAAGTCAATGGCTATGGCGTTTTCGGGGATGTATTCCTTGGCATTTCTACTTCTGGTAATAGCAAGAATATTCTTTATGCCGCTACCGTTGCAAAGGCAAAGGGTCTGAAGGTGGTTGGACTTACGGGTGAACGGGAAAGCAAGTTGGCTGCAATGTCCGACGTTTGCATCCGTGTTCCTCAGAAGGAAACCTTCATGATTCAGGAATTGCATCTTCCTGTTTATCATTGCCTCTGTTTGATGCTCGAAGAAAGATTCTTTTAAATAGGTCCTTTTATGGAAGTTGTGGTTTTGGCCGGTGGCCTTGGAACAAGGCTTCGTAGCGTTGTAAGTGAAGTCCCTAAGTGTATGGCGACTGTTGCCGGTAAACCATTCCTGTGGTATCTTCTGAAGTACTTGACTCGATATGACGTGTCTCGAGTTGTCCTCAGTGTCGGCTATCTTCGTGAAGTCATCTTTAAATGGATTGACGAAAACAAGGCTGAATTTCCCTTTGAATTTGACTATGCTGTAGAGGAAGAGCCTCTAGGTACCGGAGGTGGTATTAAGCTGGCTCTTGACAAGGTTCAGGGCAATTGCGCTTTTGTCCTGAATGGCGATACCTTCTTTGATGTGGATCTGAATGAACAGAAGAAGTTGTACGATTCCGTAGAAAAGGATATTGTACTGGCTCTTAAGCCTATGCAGAATTTTGATCGTTATGGTACCGTCGTTTATGATGAAAAGTCTTGTGCAGTATCTGCTTTTAACGAGAAGAAACACTGCGAAGAAGGTCTTATTAATGGCGGCGTCTACCTTGTCTCCACGAAGTCGAATATTTTTGAGGGATTGCCCCAAAAGTTCTCCTTCGAAACTGCAGTGCTGGAAAAACAATGTGCAGCGGGTAATATTGCGGGCCTTGTCCAGAATGGTTATTTTATTGACATTGGCATTCCCGAAGATTACCGCAAGGCCGATGCTGAATTTGATTCCTTGTTTTAATCCATGAAGCTCATAGATATTGACATTTCCGGTTACGACACCTTGCTGTTGGATCGCGACGGGACGATCAACGTCCATATTATTGGCGACTATGTCCGTAAATGGTCTGACTTCGAATTTATCCCGGGCACGTTTGAGGCCTTGGCTAAATTTGCCCAGCATTTCAAGCATATCTTCATTGTGACGAATCAGCGTGGCATTGGCAAGGGCAAGTATTCCGAAGCAGATCTTGCAGATATCCATGCAAGGATGTGTGCTGAAATTGCAAGTCATGGCGGTCGGATTGATAAGATCTATTTCTGTTCTGCCTTGACGGAAGAGGATGTAAGGCGTAAGCCAGGACGTGGCATGTTCGATGATATCCTTAGGGATTTCCCCGACGTGGATCCGTCTAAATGCCTAATGCTCGGTGATGGCGACGTGGATATGGAATTTGCCAAGAATAGCGGCATTGCCGGCATAAAAGTGGATTCCCTAAAGAAAGAGGGATCCGAGTATAAATACGTTATCCAATAAAAAAGAAGGCTTTTAGCCTTCTTCTTTTTTTGCCCAGGGATCCTGGTATTTGCCAATCATCTGCTTAAAGAACTGCTTGAAAAACGGCATGTCCTTGATGAAGTAGCGTCGCCACAGTCTCTTGGGTTCGCAAATAAGTCTGTATAGCCATTCCAAGGCCAGTTTCTGGAAAATCTTAGGAGCTCTCTTGATGTTTCCAGCCTCAAAGTCGATGGTCGCTCCTAATGCCATAAACACATCGATGTTAGGCAGCTGGTCCTTGTACTTGTAAATCCATTTGGTCTGTTTCGGATTGCCGAGACCAACGAGAACCACGTTAGCAGGAGAAGCCTTCAGGATGTCAAGAATCTTAGCGCATTCCTCGTCACTCTTTTCGAAACCGAACGGCGGGGAATAGGTACCGACGATGATATCTCTTCCAACTCTCTTGTTGATTCGTTCCTTGGCGATGTCTGCGACGCCTTCCCTTGCACCAAGAAGGAATACCTTGATGTTTTCGTTTTTGGCATGGTAATCGCAATACTTCGGGAAGAAGCTGGATCCAGGAATGGTTTCCTTAAGGCTTAATCCCCTAAGCTTGGATACCAGCATAAGAACTCTACTGTCACAGACGGAAAACTCTGCCTGGTCTGCCATTTTGTGGAATTCTTCGTCATTTTGGTGAATCATGACGTCATCTACGTTTGGAGTAACAAGAACACCCTTGTTCAACTTCTCCAACAATTCTTGCACAGTATAATTATCTATGCGAGTATTCAGAATCTTGATAAATGGCTTATTCATGACTCTTGCTAGACTCTCCAAAATACAACGTTACGCAAAACCAATCAGTTAGGAACCGCATTGCTGCGGTCTACGAAATATACCTTTTGGGGTCTGGATTGTCAATTTCGTTTTGGAAATGTGTGACTAATTGAACAGGATCTTGACATAGTCAGATACCATTCGGTCCTCACCATAGTTGTTTACGACGAAATCTCTGTTTTCCTTGAGGATATTTAAGGTTTCCTCGCTGGATCTTTTCATCGATTGCTTTATTTTCGAGGCGAGTTCCTTGGAATCATCCGTTGAGAATAAAAGGTCCTTTCTCAATATGCAGTCTGCGTTCATGGGAATATTGGAGGCCAGAACAGGCACTCCGTACATATAGGACTCAAGAAGTACGTTGGGGGTACCTTCTTCGTAGGATGCTAAAATCAGCAATTGTGAATTCAGGTAGTAGTGCTTGATGTTGGATGTGAATCCAATAAATTTCACGTATTTCTTGATATCCAGCTGGTCGCAACGCTTTAGAAGCTCTTCATAGTACTGATTGTCTTCTACAGTACCTGCAAAGATGACCTGGAAGTTAAACTCGTCCTTTAGTTCTGCGATGGCTTCAATAATCACCTTCTGGTTCTTGATTTTTGAAATTCTGGCAGGAACAAGAATTTGGTAAGGTCCCTCATTTTGCTGGCAGGGAGAAAAGTCTTGAAGCTTGACCCCGTTGTTGATGACGGGAACAGGTCGTTTCAGCCGCTGGGACATGATTTGGGAGGCCGCCTTTGAATTACACACCAGCTGATTGCAACGCTTCAGCAGGAATCTTCTCCACATAAAGCTGGTTACGGCGTCCCCTGGATTACGCTCGTTATAGATGACTTCGCAGTGATAAAACTTGAAGAAAAACAGCAACATGAGACCAGTAAGGTTTGTGACCATTACCTGCTGGACCTTGTTCTTCTTGATTTCCTTACGCAACAACATCATCATCTTTAAAAGCGAAGTGATTTTAGCGGCGTACTTAACAATGAGGTTCTTGTCTTTCGTTGCGGCAACGGAACTGTTCCCGAAAACAAAGGACACGTTGGAATGTGTCTGGACGAAATCCTGTTCGTCCTTTGCTAATTCCTTGACGGAGGATTCCACATAGACGGATACGGGATAACCTCTTTTGGAAAGACCGTCTACAAGGAATCTAATCTGTTTTTCGGAGCCTCCGCAAAACAGCAACGGCATGATAAATAAACAACGCTTAGAAGAGTCCATGATAAACTTAACCTAACTTATTAAACTCGTCCATGTACTTTTGAGCGCATGCTCTCATGGAAAACTTGCCTTGGTACAAGGCGGAAATTTCATCTCGCTTGATGTTGTCCTTTTCCAGGAACTTGATGAGTGCGGCCTCGTATTTCTCAATAGAGAAGTCTTCGGAGAGTAGTCCCCATTCTTCGGAGCAGATGTCGTCTACGCAACCACCTGCAGGAGTGCATACGGGGTAGCAGCCTGCAAATGCTGCTTCTAGGAGCGATATGGGGGCGCCTTCCCATTTGGACGAAAGGGTGAATGCGTCGCTGTTGTACAGGTAGTCCGGAACGTTGTTTTTGTGACCCAGCAGATGAATTCGTTCTGTTTTTATGAGTGCCTTGATGTTTTCAAAAACCTGAGGATCGTCTTCGTAGGAACCGATGACGAGCAAGGCCACATCATAGCCCTTTGCTGCGAGACGGTTAAATGCTTCGATCATCAAGGGGTGGTTCTTTTGAGGACTAAATCGGGCGACGTTAATGAAAATCTTTGTGTTCGGAGTCTTCTTGTAGGACTGGATCTCGTTGCGGACGTTTTCGAATTCTTCTGTCTTGTGGATATCACGGCAGCCGTTATCAATCATGACGGTGTTGTTGAATCCCATATAATTCGAGAAGCTTCTGTAGCAAATGGGGGAGATGGTCACGGCTTGCATTCCGTGACGATACAGGAATGACTTCAGCTTCTTTTCGAGGCCTGGCTTGATATTCTTTTCCGCAACGTTATGCAACGTGTTGACGAACTTAATCTTGCGGAATAACAAACAGGGAAGGATACTCATATTGAAAGCCTGTAGGTGGCAATGCACCACGTCGGGCTTCCATTTCATAATGAAAAACAGAACCTTGAAAATATTGATAATCTGGTTGAACTTTCCCAGGTTGCCATTCAGATTCCTGTAGGTAACGGCGGGGCTAATCTCGGGCTTGTAAAAAGCGGCTTTCTTAACATCCTCTCGCACGTAAGTGCAGATGCAGACTTCGTTTCCCTCAATCTTGGCTAATTCGTTGGATAGATCTACAATGAATCGTTCTGCACCACCAGGAATTAACCAGCGACTTAATTCAAGAATTCTCATTGTTCTTCTCCAAAGGAAAGAATGTAGGAACAAAGCTTTTCCAGGTCGCTATTCTGCTTTTGGCGGATTTCCTTTTCTCTTGCAAAACCCTTTGCAATGATTGTGTTTCTCAGGTCCTGGTTTTCCAAGGCGAGAATTCGCATCTTGATTTCGTTAATCAAGTAGGGGTTGAAGTAGATAACAGAATCTCCGCAGATCTCTGTAATAGATGCTGTGGCCGAAGCAAGTACGGGGCAGCCCTTGTGCATAGCTTCCATGGGAGGATAGCCAAAGCCTTCGTTCAAGGACGGGTAGACTAGGGTGTAGGCGTTCTGATACAGGCTTGCCAGTTCGTCTTCGTCAACGTAGCCCCTGCAAATGAATCGTTCTGGATTGTTGAATTTAATGGTGATGTCACTCAGGTTGGATAAGCCTGTAATGACGACCTTTCCAGTAAAATCGGGACGTTCTGAAAACAGCTGGTCCAGGGCGAGCATGGCTCGCGCACCGTTCTTTAACCAGCGATTGCCGCTGACAATGAGATAGTACTTCCCGTATTCGTTACTGCAGTTCTTGCTTTCGAAATCGCTTTTGGTGGTGGACGGTGCATAATAGACTTGCACATCCTTGTCATTCAAGGTCGGTACAAAGGCCTGCATCGCACTTTTGGAATGTTCTGAAACGGTAACGATGTGGAAATTCTTGTGGGTAAAAATATCTCGCTGGGAACGCAAGGTGTCGGCAAACTTTTTCTTTTGGATTAGCCACTGACGCAGGTTGCTTAAGCCAAGTTTAAGCAGAATTGTTCCAACGAGTTTTCGCTTGTGCTTATAGAACTTCTCGAAAGTGTCTCCCACCATTTCTAGCGGACGCATGTCGTGGATGGTCAGGATTACTTCTACTTCAGGATCCGTATTGTAGATTGGATCGAAAAGGGGGCTGTAAATGACCTTGCCCCACTCTTTGGCCGCATCCATGATGGATTTTTCTGAAGCCTTAATAAGCGGGATGTTGTTCTTTTGACAAATCTTCAGGACGTTTTCTTCAATGAAGAGATCGTCGTTGTAAAAGCCAACGATGCTTTGCGGAGCAGTTTCTGCCAACTTATAGAATACTTCGAGGCCGTATTTTCCGCCACCGTGGTATTTACTTCCGTTTACCGGCTGCGTTTTAGTTAAGTCAAAAAGAATCTTTTTCATGATCGAAAACGGTATGGGTCTAATCTCGGGTAATTATAGTTTTTGTACGAATCTAATATGAGCAAACTTTTCCTTTAAGGTGTAGCTGCGACGTACGGAAAAGGAAATGCTATAAAGAGATTTGAACAGCAAACTGAAAAGGGTGTAGTAGCCGAAAGAATAATGCTTTTTCATATACAGAAAAAGACTCTTGAAATTCATCTCGATTTTTTTGACGGACCCCTTCTTGGAACTCATTCCGAAAAGATGGATAATCTGGGGTGTTCTGATAATGACACTTTTGAATCCGTGTTCAAAATAGCGATGTTGGAGATCCATGTCTTCGGAATACATAAAGAAGTCTGGATCGAAAAGTCCGTACTTATCAGAAACCTCTTTCCTTACAACCAGTGCCGCACCTGTTGCAAATGGTACTTCAAAAGCTTCCTGGTCAGTCTCGAATTTAGGATTGTCGTATTTGGGGAACTTTCCCAGCTTCAACAAAATCTTGAAGCGGTCTAGGGGCCAGCACTTTTCCACAATGGCGTTGGTCAGAGTATGGAAGGAACCGAAGGAATGAATTCTCTCATGATCCTTATTGACTAAAAGGCAACCGCAGCAAGCTGTCTGGCTATCGGCCTGTTCCATATAGTCGTAGAATTCCTTGACGGCGTTATTTTCTAGCAACGTGTCTGAATTCAGAAGGAATAAATACTTACCCTTGGCAACTTCTGCGCCTTTATTGTTGGCTCTGCCGAATCCCAAATTTTCGGGACTGTAAATGTAACGAATTCGCTGATCTTTCTCGAAGAATTCCTTGCTACCATCTGCAGATGCGTTGTCCACAAGGATAACTTCAAAATCAATTCCGGAAGTTTTTTCGAAAACACTGTCGATGCACTCGGCAGTCATCTGTCGAGTGTTGTAGGTGACAATGATGATTGAAACGTCCATTATTGCTCCGGGGATTTCAACTTGATGATAGACAGCTTTACCAGGATGTACTTGACAATCCACTTGCAAAACTTTTTCCAAAAAAAGAAACTGGATACTTTTGCGTAGGAAAAATCTTTGAAAATGGCACGGTTCTCTTTGTAGAATTCAAAACCGCTTCCATCAAACTCAAAATCAGATTGACTTGAAATCTTTTGATTGAGGTGCTTTTGTGACAAGCTATCCTTTGCGTCGCAGTGCTCGCCGGAACCGTCCCAGCCAATGTTTCTAACAAGGGAATCCTCTGCTGGCATAATGATGTCCATACCTTTCAAAAATGCGTAAATTCCGTATGCAGAATCAAACCAGGAATCAAATGGTTTGAAGTAATAGGACCAATAATTCAGCGCTCGGTTCTTTCCTAGGTTCTTTTTTATTTCAAAGAGCTTCTTGAAAGAAAAGTTCTTCTGAAAATAATCACAGGGGGGCAGACTTTCGAATCGGTCTTTCCATATTCCATAGCCCCATGCGGAAAAATCAACGTTCTGCCTGAAGAACGTGTTAGAGGCTCTTTTTACAGGATAGAAGTGACGGTATCCATTGATTGCAAAGACGGACTTGTCGTCTTTAAATTTTTTCAAGCCTTTGTTCATGAAAATTAAAAAATTAGGGCTGAAAAGATTGTCGTCTTCAGACATGATGTAACTATCGTATTTCTTGAGAATCTCGGTACGTAACGTTTCGAGATTGCCTCCGCAGCCAACACCATAATTTTTCTCGCGAACAATTACATGAAGTGAATTGAATTCAAACTTGGTCGTTTCCAAATAGTTCTTGATCTTGTCGTGACCGTCCCAATGCGCTTCCTTTGTTGGATAGTCAATGGCAACGTACACGTCTGTTTTGTCTGCCCACTTACAACGGGATAAGGAATCGATGCACTGCTGGAAATGATCAAATCTACACAGGGTGGGAATGAGTACTGGAGCGCAGCTCTCTTTTTCATTCTTGCTTGATTCATTTAAATTCATATAACAACCTAAAGTGGTGCGCAAGGGCTATCTGTATCTTCTTTACAAAATGTAATAAATTGGACTTCGGGATGTCCGGATCATCTATTTAATTGCGTCCAACATCGGCTTGTCTATAACACCGTTAATCTTGATGCCAAAGCCAGCTCCGTTCAATCCCCATAAGGTGTATGAAATCCCGTTTTCTCTAAGGAGGCTTGTCACGTCCCTGAACCATTGGAGTCTGTCTTTGTCATCCACAAACCTTCTGCAGCCGAACTCTCCTATGTTCAACGGAATGTTGTGCTTTTTTGAAAACAGGATGGCTTGCTTTAGGTCTTCGTAGATTTTGTTCTTGTCGTAGTATTCCCTGTATTCGTCGAATTCTTTTTTGTGGGAACTTGGAATTCTACGATACTCTTGATCGTTGATGACCTTTCCTGGATAGTGTGCTTTTAAGCCATAGTCTTTGGCAATCGCGTCGTTGGGATGGAAATGGGTAAATTTAAAGGGATAGTAATAATGAATGGACAGAATAAGACGGTTGTCTTCGGGATACTTTAAGAACTTCAGCGTCCACAGTTGGTTGCCACGGTTCGTCCCTATGATTAAAAAACGATTCTTTTCGGTTTTACGAATAAAAGGAATCCATCTGGCAAGAACGTTATTCCACAGATGATGTTTATCCTTGGCGGCGGCGGGTTCGTTCAAACATTCGTAGGCAAGGAAGTCTGTTGGGTAATCACGGAAAAGCTCCTGAATCTTTTCCCAAATTGACAAAAATGAATCGATGGGCTGGGGCTCGCTGAAAAGAGAATTGCTGGAATTTGTGAAAGAAAAAAGCCGTGTGCCGTGGAGGTCTATAATGACTTTCAGTCCGACTTTTTTGCAGTAATCAATTCGGCTTTTCAGAAGGTTGAAAATTTCGGGGCGAACTTTTAAAGACTCGTCAAAAAGAACTTCTTCGCGAATAGGAATGCGGATGTGGTCAAAATTATATGCCTTAAGACTGTCAATGTCTGCGGTGGTGATGACGGATTCTTTTTGGTCTAGATCCTCATTTTTTTCTAGCCACTCACTTAAGTTGATTCCGCGGCGAATGTTAAAGGTTTCCGTTGCGTTTAACGTTGATGTCGCGATAGCGAAAAATAGGATGAGTAAAAAAAAACTCTTAGTCTTGATCATCTAATTCTTCCGCGTCTTTGGAACCCTCTAAGTCCTCTTCGATAAGTTCAATTTCTTCATTCTTACCGGAAGAATATAACAGGGGCAACAGCAGGAATACGAACCAAGTGCTTTGAATGCCTGTGACAAGAATGGAGGCCATATAGCTGGCGAAGTATCCTGCCATGAAAAGTTTTTCTTTTCCTGTTGACGTGTTTCTAATGGACCAGATGGCAAATCCGGCAAAGCTAATGAGGAAACACAGAAATCCCAACCATCCTTGTTCAAGGGTCTTTCTAAAGGCTACGCTTTCGAATCCGCGCATGCGATCGAATAGGGGGTGGTCGGCGAAGATGGTTGTTGAATTGTAGCCTAATCCGCCCATAGGGAACATTTCCAGAATAGTGACTACTTCGTCAAGCTGTTCCAGGCGCATGTCTGCATTACTGCCGTTAATCCCCGCAGAACGGGAATAGGAATCATCCCAGAAGAAAATTGCTGATTTCATGTAGGTGACGACTGGGTATTTTGAATCGTTGATCGGAAGCGCTAGAACTCCCATCAAGAAGATAAATGCTGCCGCCAGAATTTTAAACCTGGTGACGCTTTCTCTTGAAAAGAAGAAGAAAATACCGAATACAATTGCAGATATCAGCGCAGTTCTACTTCCGCACAAGAGAATGTTGATCAACGCTAAGCCTGAAAACGCAATGTTGAACCAAAGAGGTTTTTGGTCTGTCTGTGAAAGAACTGCATAAAACGCAAAGAGGAGTCCCCAGAGCTGACCCCAGGTGAGGGGATGTGCCAAGGTACCAGAGGTTCTGCTTTTCAGGGCGCCTCGAGCTTCAGTAAGAAATTCGTCGTAGTTACTGTCTACGGAAAACGAACTGATAATGGACATTACATAGGGATTGCTGCTAGTCATGTAGGCGTAGATTCCGTACAAGCCTGCAACGCATGCTACTGCAATCAGTAAATTGAAAAAGAATTTCCTGTCGGCATCGCGTAAGGCATAGTAACCGACGATTAGGTAGAAGGTTTCCTGGAAGGCTGTCTTAAAAAAACACTTGAATTGTTCTTCCTGTGGGATCAAATCTGCAGAGAAGAAAATAAGTACGCAGGAAGACAGGTAATAGAAAATAATGAAGAAGATAAGGCCGGAAGGTTTTTTCCCCTTAAAGTCGGAGAACTCTCTTTTGTATAGGGACCACAGGAAAGAGAGTCCTAAGAACGCAATGAGAATGTCGTAAATAGCGAGATTGACACCGAAGGCCTGGAATCGGGTCACTTCAGGAAAAAGAATTCTGGCGCAAAGCGCCGCGCAGAATCCTTTCCTGATGTCCTTGAGTATGTATACACCAAGGGCTATGATAGCGATGTTTACGAACCAGGCAATCATATAACGTTACTGTTAATACTTGCCGTACTTGTAACCGTAACCGTCGGAATGACTATGTTCGTACTTGTTGATGACGAAACTAGCGTGTGCGTCCGGAGAACCCTTCAGTAGCTGCTTCATACCATCCTGAATTGCGTCAATGCTATGCTTGTTGTATTCAATGACCATGACAATTTGAGAGGCAACCTTGCAGGCAAGGGATGCGTCTGTAACGAGCATGATGGGCGGAGTGTCAACAATAATCAAGTCGAACTGTTTTTCCAATTCTTCAATCAGGTTCGTGTAGTGCTTGGAACCCAGAAGCTCGGACGGGTTGGACGGCGAGTTGCCGCAAGGCATGACAAAAAGATTTTCAACTTCAGTAGCGTGGATGACATCATTGATTTCTGCTTCGTGGAGTAGAACTTGAGAGATACCATTGCCGCGCTTAATGCCGAATTCCTTGTGGAGTCGGCCCTTGCGAAGGTCTGCGTCAATAAGGATTACCTTTTTACCAAGGCCTGCGCAGAGGGCTGCCAGGTTAACGGACACAAAACTCTTTCCTACGCCGGGGATAAGGCCGCTAACGCCGATGATCTGGCGTGCGCCGTCTTCCATGCTGAATTCAAGAGAACTGCGCAGGGTACGGAGGGATTCTACTGCTACGTCATCAGGTTCTACCACCGCTAGAGGACGGGTGCCCTTGGTTCCGTTAGGATTCCCCTTGGGAATTTTTGCGTAGACGCTGAATCCGGTCTCTCGTTCGATGAAGTGTGCATCGCGGACTCCGTTACTGAACTTACTCTTGATGGTGACGATGGCACAGCCCAGTAGAAGTCCCATGAACAGGAATGCGACGATAATCATCTTCTTGTTGGGCTTTGCAGGCTGGGTCACCTGTTCTGCAAAGTCAATAATGCGGACGGAACCCACTTCGCCAGCAGAAACCAACTTAAGCTGCTGGATGTTGTTCAGCATAGAGGTGTACATGACCTTGCTGATATCCACTTCGTTGGTCATCTTCAACACTTCCTGCTGGGTGGCGGGAAGCTTCTTGGCTTCGCTGGAGTTGCTGTAAAGTTCACGCTTGAGGGCTGCTTCTTGATCTTCCAAAGTTTTTACGGTGGGGTGTTCCGGTTGGAAAAGTCTAACGGCGTCCTGCTTCTTCTGTTGGAGTGCCAATAGGTCTTGCTGCAACTTGGTGCGGCGTTCAAGTACGATTCTAGTTTCTGCGTTGATGTCAACGGAACCAACCTTGTTACGGTAGGTGTTGTACTTCAAGAGCGAACTGTCCATACGGGCCTTGATTTCCGGCAACTGCTTTTCCAGGAATTCCAAAGTCTTCTGGGCTTCTGCGTTGCGCTGTTCAACATTTTGCTGCAGATAGCTGCTTGCGACTTCGTTCAGAATTTCTGTGGCGCGATCTGGGTAGATATCCTTATAGCTGAATTCGAGAATGCCGGTTTTCTTACCGCGTTCCTTAACCTCGAATGCTCCTCTAAATGCATCAATGGCGTCAAGACGTTCGGATTTGTTTATTTCGAACTTCTGATTTGCCTTCACCTTCATCTTGAATACGCTAAAAGTGACTGAATCCCCTGCATAGGGAACCTTGTAGGTCTGACCGGGAACACCTGTCAAGACGAATGCGCCCTTGTGGTCGTACAGATCAAAGGAGAGGCTGTCCTTTGTGATTGCGACCCAAGGACCGGTCTTTTCATCTGCAGGCAGCTTATCCCAGGGGACTTCAAACTGGTTGATGTCCATACGACCTTCCTTCTGGAGAAGACGGTCTAAGACATTTTTGGGATTTGCAGAATACTGCAAGTGCATCTTTTCGACTGCGTCGCCAAGGATCTGTCTGCTGTTGATGAGTTCAATTTCAGTTTCTGCAGGAGTGGATGTGGCAAATAGGTTGGTAAGCCCTCCCATTACGCCCATACTTTTGTTGTTCTTAGACTCAATTTGCAGAAGGGCGTCCACCTTGTAGATGGGGCGAATCCACATGGATACGACAACGCCGATAATACCTGCGAGAATGACGCAAGGTAAAATGATATACCAGTTCTTTAGTTGTGTCTTAATCAAGTCTAAAATATCAATGTCTTCTTTCTTTTTTGGGGAGGCCATAATATCTTCCACTGAAAAGTTGAACGGGCTAAAAATAGAAAAACGGAGGTTTCATTTATTAGGGATTGTCTTATGAATACTACAAAAAAAGCTTAATTTGCGAAAGGTAATAAAAAAAACAGATGTACGAAGTTGTTGTCGTACATCCGTTTTCTAGAAGTCGTTTTTTTGTGTTAATTACTTCTTTTCGACGTAGTTGCCGTTGCGCATGTAGTCCAACAGCTGGTCCTTATCCATATGGCCGATTCCGAGATAGTCAAGATTGTACTTGGTGTTTTCAAAGAAGCTCTTTTCGTGCATTGCACCACCAAGGATAATCATGGAGTCAATGATGGGGGTCGGGACACCGAACTTAACGCCGAGATCATGGTAAATCTTACAGCCCACAGGAATGTCTTCTGTGATGTATCTGTGATCGATAGAGTTCGGACCGGTGTTGCCTTCGTCGCAGGGCTTATCCAGCGGGAACACGACGTTATCCTTGCCGTTTTCATCAAGACCCATGTATTCCTGAGTAAGGATTGAGCGGCGGGAGAAGAACATTTCGTAAGAATAGAAGGGGCTTTCGATGCCCATTGCCTTTGCAATTGCGCATTCTTCCTGGTAGAACTGGTACTGAACGCGACAAATGGAGGGGCAAAGTCCGTGAGAGTACATGGAGTAGGAATCCGGTTCGTTACCGTAAACTAGAGACCAGTTTTCCATGCTGGAAACGCCGAGAAGAGATGCAGGCACGTGGATGACCGGGTTCACGTTAGAGAATCCGATGTCCATCATGGTATCGCCTCTGGTGGGACCATCGCCCTTAGTGACAGAATCCATGCAGGGAAGATATTTTGCGGATTCCATGAAATCGTCGATGTCCTTCATGGGCAAGCATGCGCCACGAAGAGAAATTGCACGATACTTGATGCCGACATGGTTTGTCCAGAAACCCTGAACCTTTTCAACGCGAGTGCCATAAGGTGCAGAACTCCAGCCACCGATGATAATGTCCTTTGTGCAACCCATTTCTCGCATATACTTGCGCAGCAGAAGGCTTGCGTAGTTGTCGGTAAATGTATGGATGACCATGCCGTCTTCAAGGCAGGGAACGAGAGCCTTGAGGTAGTCTTCGTGGGCGAGTGCAGGAATGGACATCAAAATGAGCTTGGCGCCCTTCACTGCTTCGGCCATGTTATTGGTGTACATGTCTAGGTGTGCTCTGCCAGATCTTTCGAAACCATAGAGGTTTCTCTGGATGCCGTCCAGCAAAATACCGGTTTTATCGAGATAAGCCAAGGACTTTTTGCTTCTGGAGTAAAGACGAACTTCACGTCCTGCCAGCTTACAATCTGCTGCGCTTGTTTTTCCGACTGCACCTGCTCCGAGAACTGCAATGGGGCAGGTTGCTAAATAAGAGAGATCTCTTGCCATAGTAATCCTTTAATGTGTGTAAACAACCTTGGAAACAATCATGTCGTTTCCATTTTCGTCTAAAATACTTAATTTCTCATACACAAAGTCAATGAATTTTTGAACTTCTTCTCTTTTGGGTAAAAATGCGACAAATTCCGCAACTCTTTGTCTAACGTCGCCTGATTGGGGGACGGTTTCTCCAGTGCGGTATCTTTGACTAGCGACCCTTACACAGGGATTTGCTGCAATAACATCCATTCCCTGGAAAGTTGCAATTGTGCCAGGACGTGTTGCTACGGAGAGAATAAGACAAATTCCTCCATTATAGTTGTAGGCAATCTCCGGATTGCCATACTGGGCAGTGGTATCGCCAGTGAGGGCGAAATGCACAAATGCCTTCATACTGTCAAAGCCGGTGGTTTCCTTAGTGACTACGTCAAAGTCAGATCCGGGGAATCTTAAACCAGGGTCGTACATGAATACCTGTCCATCTTCCCAAAATCCTTGGAGGAATAAAGAGCCGAACTTCATACCTGTGGCTTGAATCATTTTAATGATGTTTGGCTCGATGTCTCTTTTGAATTGTTCGGTGTTCTTGGAGGGGAGAATTGTCGCCATATGTTGGCATTGCAGGTTGTCTTCAACCTTGCCTACAATTCGATCTCCAATTTTGACCAAATAGGGCTGGCCGTCAATAACCATATAGGCAAAGGCCATGTCCTGTTTGCCATACATATAGCGTTCAATCAAGGCGCCGTTGTCATGGGATTCAGCCTTGGCGATTTCGAGAGCCTTATAAACTTCGTCCTTGTTGTTGCAGATGGAAATTCCCCTAGAGCCTCTACTGTCAGTTGGCTTTACCAGAACAGGGTATTTGACATTGTCGTTTTCAACGTCTGCAACAGTGTATTCAGGAATAACTCCAACGTTGTGAGCCTTGCAAAAGTCCTTAAAAGGCCTTTTATTGGTAAATGTCTGGAATTGTTCTTTTGTTCCGTAGCAGGGCTTCTGTAATTTTTCGCAAACTTGCTGATAGGGAATCTGTGCAGGGTCAATGCAGAATGCAAGAACGCCGTCCACATGGGCTTCTTTACATTTTTCCACAATTGCGTCTACATCTGTAATACTCAGCATCCAGGATTCATCTGCAATTTGCTTTGCTGGAGAATCTTCTGGCTTTAAATAGTCGGTGACGATTGTGTAAACGCCCAATTCCTTGGCTGCTTTAACGATCTTGATATGGACGTCTGCGCCAGCGAGTACGAGAAGTTTTTTTCCTTGAAGATTGCAATTTTTCATGACGAGATTCTCGATGGAAAGACTTATGCGTTTTTCTGAATGATGTCAATGATTCTGTCTACAGAATTGTCTTCTAAGCCTGCATACATGGGTAGGCAAAGAACCTGGTCTGCTAGCTTATGGGCTACAGGAAGATTTTTAGGATTGGCAGATTCTAGGCCCTTGTAGGCAGAGAATGTGCTGATCAAGGGATAGAAGTAACGGCGGCCTAGAATATTGTTTTCGCGAAGCTTTGCGTAAAGTTCATCTCTGCTCATTCCATATTCTTTGTTGATGAAGATGGGAAAATAGGAATAATTGTGATGAACGCCTTCGATGTCCTGGAGACAACGAAGGCCGGGAACGTCCTTGATACCTGCACGATATGCTTTTGCAACGTGCTTGCGACTTTCGATGGCGGAGTCGACCTGCTTAAGGTTCAACAAACCATATGCAGCTCGGAATTCATCCATCTTGCTGTTGATGCCAGGGGCAACAACTGTTGTTTCGTCGGCAAAACCGAAGTTCTTGAGGTAATCAATACGCTTCTTGGTGGCTTCGTCGTGGCAGACCAGGGCGCCGCCTTCGATAGTATTGTATACCTTGGTTGCGTGAAAACTGAGAGTGCTCATATCGCCCGCCTTCAATACGGATTCGCCATCTTTCTTGACGCCGAAGGCATGCGCTGCATCATAGATGATTTTCAAACCGTAAATGTCTGCGATTTCCTGGATGCGCTTCATGTTACAGGGTGTGCCGTAAACATGGACGGGCATGATGGCTGTAGTATGGGGTGTAATGGCAGCTTCGATCTTTTCCGGATCGATATTGCCAGTTTCTTCATCAACGTCTACAAAAACAGGCTTGAGACCGTTCCACCAGATGGAGTGGGTTGTCGCAACGAAGCTGTAAGGCGTGGTAATCACTTCCCCGGTAATCTTCAACGCCTGTAATGCGGTAATGAGGGGGAGGGTACCGTTTGTAAATAAGCTGATGTACTTGACTCCAAGATAGTCTGCCAGAGCTTTCTCAAGTTCCTTGTGGTAGAATCCGTTGTTAGTCAACCATTTTCTATCCCAGATGTCCTGAAGCATGGGAATAAAATCGTCCAGCTTCGGCAGGAGGGGGGAGGTAACTGTGATTTGCTTATCGGCCATGTTTTTTCCTAAGTTCAAAAATCGTTTTGATAATATACTCGAAACATTCTAAATGTAATATTTTGGCTAAACCGAGGTATACGATGATTCCCAAAATGATCTGCAAAACAAAGGAAACGTGTAGGTTCATCTCAATTAGGCTGAAACCATACATTCCCAATGCCATCACTGCCGCCAGGATGAAGGAGGGACAGATGTCTTTGACCTGTTCAAAGTAACTGTATCCCATTAGTTTTTTGTTTGGAGAGGCGTTGACGAAGGTGCTAATGACTGCGGATACCATAGCTCCGTATGCCAAACCAATAGGAGTCTTGAAGTAGAGGTAGCTTCCCACTAGCAAGGCGAAACCGTAGATTTTCTTGATGATTTCCAGTTTCAAGAATATGTCGCTACGTCCCATGGCGTTAATCGCGGAGAGGTTTGCGGAATGGATGGGGTAAAGCGCGTAGGTAAAGCAGTATGCCTGGATAAAGGGCACGCAGGGGAGCCATTTTTCGCCAAGAAGAATTAATACGAACGGCTTGGCAAGTACGGCGAGGCCCGTCATCATGGGGATAATGACAAAGGAACTAGTAACGATTGAACGTCGGGCCAGTCTCTTCAGTTGAGGCTTGTCGTCCTGGTAGGCGGAAAGGGACGGCAAAAGGACTGCTGAAATGGAATTGTTGATGTTGGTGATGAGCAATTTCGGAAACTGGTCCCCTCGATCATTAAATGCCAACGCAGCGGAAGAAAACATTTTGCCGATGACAAGAGCTCGGATCTTGTCGTAGATATTGTCAATGAGGGATGAAACCAGGAGCTTCCAGCCGAAGGAAAATAAGGTCTTTAGACGTTCCCAGGAAAATTGCAGGTGGGGTCGCCATGGAACTGTAATCCACATGGCCAGAACGGAAAACGCCGCGTTTGACAATTGCTGAGTTACAAGAGCCCATACGCCAAAGCCCTGATAGGCCAAGAGAATGCCTAAAGCTCCCGAGGGAATGGTTGCGCAAAGCCCTCGGAAAAAGAGCTTCCTGAACATCATATGCCTTGCAACATAGGCGTTCTGTATGGAACTAAAAACTCCAATAAACAGGGTCAACGTCAAAACGCGAATGACCGGAGTCAACCCGTCCTGATTGAAAAAGTCCGAGATGAATGGCGCTGATACAAAAATGATGGAATATACGGCCGCGGCAATGGTTAGGCTTGCGAAGAAAACAGAAGAATAGTCAAGGTCGTCGACTTCTTTTTTGCGGATGAGTGCGATGCCAAGGCCACTTTGTACAAAAACGTCTGCAATGGAAATGACAATAGCGACAAGGGCGATAAGACCAAATTGTTCTGGAACGAGTAATCTAGCGAGGACGATGGTGACGACGAACTGCATCACTTGTACGCCGGCGCGTTCCATGAATTTCCAGAATAGGGATGATATAACAGTGCTTTTAGATGGCATACGCAAAAAAGTAGGAAATTACAAATGGCTCGAAATCCATTCTGCTCGATTGGAGATCCATATCTTGAGGCTGTCTATGGCTGCCTCGTAGTTAGGATAGCTATCCACAAAGGGCCAGTCCTGGTTATTGTTAAGAATAGGCCACCTTTTTTCGTCGTTTATCACGGCTTTATGGATTTTGGGCCATGTTACATCTATGGAGTCTTTTAGTGCTAAAAACTGGTTCTTGTGATCCCTCCAGTATTCGGTGTATGCCTTACTGAACTGGGGGTTCCGAACGAGATGCTTGTACCATCCTTGTTTCCTTGCGTACCAGTCGCTAGGAGATGTTTTTGAACCGTTGAAAAGCCCATATGCTACATCGAAGTCCCAAACCGGCCCCATCTTGAAAACGTCATTCGCTTCCTTGGTGATGTAAATGCTACGGTCAAAGGCTCCATCTACGTTTTTTGAAAATTCCTGGATGGCGTAGTATCGGACAAAATCCTGCAAGTCTATATACTGATTCAGGTCGGTGTTTGGTATAGACAGTTGTTTTTCTAAATGATCTACGTCGTTTTTTATGGAAGAAATGACGTTGACGGATGCGTTTTTAGGATACCGGACCTTAAAAACATTTTCCATAGAGCTCTCAAAATACAGATCGTCCGGATCGGGAGATTTCGTTTTCTCGATGAAAAAACTAGTGGAATCCTGAATAATGTTAATTCTATTCTTACCCACTTTCATGTGTTCTGCCAACAAATACAGACCGATATATTTCCGGTTTAGGAAAACCTCAACAAAGGTACATCTTGGAGCGTACTCGTCTTCAAGAATCCATGCAAGTTGGTAGGTAATGTAGTTCCTGAGCATGGTTTTGTCGATTTGATTGGATACCAGAACCCAGTCCCGATTTGAGGGCATTTCAAACAGTTTTGTTTTTTCCTTGAATTCTAATTTGATGCCGTATTTTGACATCTCGAAGCTGGAGTGGCCTCGCCCTTTTACGGTTAAATCCAGTATCTCTGTCTCTGGCCCGCTCTTGCCGTATATTTGCAGGTGTGCAGGAAGTTCTGTTTCTCGGTCAATGATTTGTGCGAAATGATCTGTTTCAATGACTAGTCGGGGGAGGCCTGCGTACGGATATTCGGAATCGTCCAAGGGTAAGTATTCCAAATCTTCATCATTGCCGTTCCAGACGCAAGAACTGCATACGAGGCATAAGATGAGAATGACGAAAAACGAACGCATGTGCCTAATATAAAAATATATGGTGGAATATTATTTTGCGATGGAATCGGGTCTCTTAAAATTTATAACTTTGAGAATATATATGTCATTTGTGCGAAGATATGGAGTCAGCCCGCTAAGCATTGCATTTTTTTTGATTGCAGTGTTTTCGGTTGCTGAACTTTCTTTTGCTCGCGAACCTTTAACTCCGTTACGAGGACCTCAAAGATTTGTTTCTTTTGGCTCTCTCGCCGAGCTTCTCGATGATGTTTATAGTGCTGACCTGAATCTTGCTGGTGAATATGCCCCTTGCAATTGCTTTAGCGTTTATGGGGATTTCTCCTATCGTCTAATAAGCTATGAATTTGATACCATGCTTCATAATCAGCGTCATGAGGCGTTGAATTTGCAGGTAAATGGCTTCAACGAATCCTACTTGGGCATGAAGTTTATGCCTTACCGTTTTTTCGGTGTGGACGTTAACTGGCGCTTGCCTCCTGGAGATGGGTCCCAGGTGAACCGATTCCACCGAATCGGGGTGGAACCCTTCTATCTGTATGATTTTTCCAAAGGAATGCAGCTGGGTGTTGCTGCCAGTTATTATACATTCCTTGAGGATGATGACTTCCTGCCTGGGGATGAAATTGGCCTGAAGGCATCCATGGAATGGCGTCTTGCCTGGGATTACGAATTGCATCGCGGCTGGCTGTTTGATTATGTATTCCTATATCGTTGGCGTATTCAGGAATCCCAGAATTTGAATATGGATAAGCCTTATCAGGATATGAACGATTTGTACCGTGGTTTTAGAATGCGTGTGGATGCCGGTCACTATTTTGCACTTGCGGGGCACTCCTTGGGCGTTGCCTTGTTCTACGAGATGAATCGTGGCTACTTATTTGGAATGGAAACGGGACACACGTTAGGCTTGTATACCAAGTATGTTTTTTAAAGGTAGGGTAGGTTAGAGTTTATGATGTTCAACTGCAAGAATCTTTTTTGTTCCGCCTTGACCTTGATGGGTCTCGCCTTCGCCTACATTCCTGGTGAATCGGGATTTATCTCCACGGATTACGAACACGGTATCTGGGGAAATCCTGCGGGGCTTACTGCGCTGGGGTCCAGAGGTGCCTTAGTATCCTACGACTACGATAAGGAAACCACAAATTTCCGAATGGGCGGTAACTTGGATCATTGGGCTGCTGGCTATCAGTATACCTTTGATAGGGATCATCATAACGAAGCTCGCTGGAGTGTGGGGCATGGAAGCGCTTTCCTTTCAAACACGATGTTCTGGGGGACCCGCATAACTGCACTGCGTAGTTCTGAATTTGACGGAACGGAATGGAGCTTGTCTCAGGGATTTATTTATCGTCCCTTTAATTTTCTTTCCTTGGGTTATTCCACAGAGAACTTGCTGTATGTAGGACCGAAATCTCCCGATCGAATTTTGAATCTGGGTGCCACTCTGCGGGTGAATAACGCCTTCAATGTCAGCTACGACGTGGAAAATCTTGAAAACCATCGCTTGCTGCTTGAAATGGGCGCTTATGGATTCCGCTTTGGTTTTATGTTCCCTCTTTATGGAAACGAAAAGGAATGGCGCCTGTCGGTTTCCACCTCCCTAGGGGGCTACAGCGACGTTGCCCTTCATGTGTATGATGACCTTCTTCCCAAGGGAGGCGTGTTCAGCTATCATTCATCCCGCAGTCCTAAGACTTCTATGCGCGGCAAGATTGTTCGTATCCCGCTGGATATGGACGTGACGGAAACCTCCGAAAGTATGCCCTTCCTGGGCGAACGTTCCATCAATATCTGGAAGGTTCGTAACCTGTTTGAGCATATCTATCAGGATCCCTCCTGCGGGCTTGTGATTCTGGACTTCTCCGGCTACCGCGGCAATCTGGGCATTTCCAGCGAAATTGACGCTGCTGTCCAGAAACTGAAGGCGAAGGGCGGCTTCGTGATTTCCTATGTGGATGATATTCGTCCTGCAGTTCTGATGGCGTCCGCTCATGTGGACCGCATTGTGGCAGAACCCTCGGCTCACTTGACTTGGAGAGGTTTAGGTGGCGACATCCTTTATTACAAGGGCTTGTTTGACAAGCTGGGTGTGAAGGTTGAATTCCTCCGTCATGGAAAGTTCAAGTCCGCTGTGGAACCATACATTGCAGATTCCATGTCCGTGGAAGCTCGCAGCAACATGGATTCTCTATATAAAAACTTGTGGTGGATGATTGAAAAATCCATTGCTCGCCGTCTTCCCAGTGGAATACAAAACAAGGATGCTTTCCTGGACTCCTTGGCATCAAATCCCGTGATTACGGCAAAGGCCGCCCAGAAGGCTCATCTCATCGATACTACTCTCTATATTGATCAGGTTCCTGCCTATACGCTCAAGACCTTGTTTGACTTGGATGCTCCAAATGCTTATGCTACGACCTGGCGTCCTATGGATACGAAGATTTTCGATGAACACTGGGGACCCCGCAAGGAAATTGCAGTTCTGAATATTAATGGAACCATTGATAATCGTATGGAAAAGAAGGTGATGGAGCAGCTCCGCGAATTGCCGGGATCTTCTGCGAAAGCGCTGATTGTTCGAATTTCATCACCAGGTGGCAGCGCCATTGCTTCTGACAAGATTTGGGGTGCACTTCGTCACGTAAGTGAACTGGGAATTCCCGTAGTTGCAAGTATTGGTAACATCGGTGCTTCGGGTGGTTACTTCATTGCCTGTGGGGCTGACATGATTGTCTCTGAACCCTTTGCCATTGTGGGAAGCATCGGTATTTATGGTGGTAAGGTTGACGCTTCTGGACTTCTGGAAAAATTGGGCCTTCGTAGTGAGGCGGTAAAGACTCATCCCTATGCAGATGCTCAAACCTTTAATCGTCCATGGACCGATGTTGAAAAGGCTGCCCTCCAGGAATATATGGATGACTTCTATGAACGCTTTACGGGTGTAGTGTCCAAGGCTACCAAGATTCCTCAGAGTGTGGTGGATTCCCTTTATGGAGGCGGTCGCGTCATGTCTGGCTTGAAGGCTCGTGACGCTGGTCTTGTTCATCGTCTTGGTGGTATTGACGAGGCGATTCTTGCTGCTAAGGAATTGGCTGGAATGAGTGCTTCCACGGAAGTGAAAATACACTTGCTGAATTCCGATGATGAGTTCGCGGTTCCTTCCTTGAAGGCGAATGCGGCCGCTTTGAATTATGCAGTTGATTTCTTGATGGATCTGGAACAGGTGAAGTTCTGGGCTATTGAACCCATGTTCTGGGGTATCGAATAATGCTTTATATTGTGATTACGGTTTTGGGATGTCTTTCGATTTCCGCCTTCTGCTCGGTGACGGAAGCGTCCTTCTATAGTGTTCCTCCCGCAGCTATTGAACTGCTGGAAAAACAGAAAAAGTTTACTGCAAAGTACATGACTCATGTGAAGGATAATATTGACCGTTACATCGCGTCGGTGCTGGTGGTGAATACCATTGCCAATACGGTGGGAGCTTCTCTTGCGACTGCTCTTGCGGTAAAGAATTTGCCTCCCGCAGGTCAGGTGGCGCTCCCTATCATCCTTACCATCTTGATTCTGCTTTTTGGCGAAATCACCCCGAAAACTCTGGGTGTAAAACAGGCTAAGGTGGTGGCCCCGCTGGTGGCTGTTCCCTTCTATTATATCACCAAGTTGCTGTCCTTTACGGGACTTATCTGGCTGTGTCTCACCCTCACAAAACACTGGACCCGGGAATCCGAGGAAAAGAAGGATGTGAGTATTGATGATATCAATAGTCTTGTTAGTCTAGGCCTTCGAGAAGACGTCATTGACCGTCAGCAGTCTGTGGTTATCAAGAACATTCTTGCTTTGAATTCTGTGCCGGTTCGTAAGGTCATGACGCCTCGTCAGGTGGTGTTCTCCCTGGCGGCGGATAAAACCTTAGGCGAAACTCTGGATGAACGCGGCAACTGGCCTTTCTCCCGCGTCCCTCTTTATGAAAAGAATAAGGATAACTGGATTGGAATCATCCTCCGTCGCGATGCCTACAACAAGTTGGTGGAAGGAAAACGAGACGTTAAGCTCCGTCAGCTCATGCGTCCTCTGCAGTTGATTCCCGATTCCCTCACGTTGGACAAGCTCCTGCTTCGCTTCCTCAAGCAGCGCGGACATATTGTGGGCGTGGTGGATGAATGGGGCGCCATCGCAGGTGTTGTCAGTCTGGAAGATGTGCTGGAAGAAATTCTCGGTCGCGAAATTGTGGATGAATACGACGAAACAGTGGATTTGCAGGAATCTGCACGCCGTCGCTCCAAGGCTCTGGCCAGCATGCGCGGGAAAAACCGTTCTTAATTTCTAAATTTGCAACCCTATGTCAAAGTCCGCCTACTTTCCCGCAATTGATGGCCTGCGTCTGCTGGCTTCTCTCAACATCGTGTTCCTGCATCTGGCTTCCTCCAGTGCATTTGATTATGCGGCTAAGTACACCTGGCTAAAACCTATTGTCAGTGGCCCCGCTTTTTCTGCGGGTATGTTCTTTGTGCTGGCCGGATTCCTGTTCGCCAGCAAGTTTAGCGATCCTGACCGCCGCATAGCAGTGGTCCCCTTTATGTTCAGTCGAATCGCTAAACTATACCGCCTGCATTTTATTACCACAATCCTCATGTTCATTGCCCTGGCGGTTAAGTTCCATGGGGTGGAAAACCTATCCCATCCGGTGCGCAGCCTGGCCTTGCATCTTACGCTGTTGTGGTCCTTGGTGCCGGAATTGGGCATGAAGCTGAATGAACCTTCCTGGGCTCTGACTGGTTTCTTTATTTGCTACGCCTTTACTCCGGCTGCGGCCAAGTTCTTCTTTAAGATTCAGAATGTCAAGTGGCTCTGGGTCTTGTTCTTTGTGACTTTCATTCCTGGGATTATTCAGGGACTGATTTTTGGCTGCACTACCCTCTATTCTCCGGATTACGGCATTCGTTTCCGTTTCTTCCACATGTTCCCCGCCATGCATGTGTGCGAGTATTTCTTTGGCATGATTATCTTCCGCCTGTATCAGGAACGACAGTTCGCCTTCCTGGAAAAGAATTATGTGGCGGGTTTCTGCCAGGCTTTCCTCCTGATCGTCCTGTACATCACTTGTTACGCCGGTCAGAACTGGGTTCATCATCAGGCAGCTTACTTTATTGTGCGCCACTCTGCTCCTATTCTTATAACAGGCTTGTTCATTATGAGCCTTATTCCGGCGAAGGGTTTTCTGGCTCGATTGTTCTGTATTCCTATTGTACGTACGGTAGGGAGAGCGTCCTTCTATCCTTATCTGCTTCACTTGCCTTTGATTACCATCGGTTGGGGCATTACCAATATGAATACCCCCCAGGCAACGGCCGTTCTCATCGCATTCCTGTACACGGTAAGCCCTCTCTACCTTAACTTTAAAACCAAGAGGAAGAAGGCAAAAATGCAAAAACAGGCGGCTCTTGTGAACGAATCGGGAACGAAAAATTAGTTGTAAATTTTGTAAAACAAACTGGTAAAAACTGGCTTTTTTAGTGAATTTAAGGGGCAAAAAGCCCCTTTTTTCGTACCTAGATTTATATGCAACGGATTTATTACATATAGGGGGGTATGTGATTATTCCAATTCAAATTATATTTAGGCGGAATTGGTTCTCAATATACGAAGGGATAAATATGAATAACATTTTCAAGATTGCTCTGGGTGCAACTTTGTTGTCCTCTGTAGCAGCAACTGCAGGTAAGTATCCGTTCCCGCAGAACATGAAGAGCCCCAACGGCTACACTGTTCCGTTTGCAGATACTGACATGATCAAGTCTCATTACAATACCTGGAAGGGCGCCTGGTACGATGCTTCCAAGGGCTGGATCTATGCTCCCGAGGGTACTTGCTCTACCGTTTCCGAAGCTATCGCATACGGTATGTTGATTACCGTGTACATGGACGATGAAACTATGTTCAAGAAGCTGTACAGCACTTGGACTGAAAATGCACCCGCCAACGGCGGTATGCATTGGCGTATCGGTTGCAGCGGTGGTACCGGTTCTGCAACTGACTCTGATATCGATGCCGCCATGGCTTTGATCCAGGCTTCTGCCCAGTGGAGCAACACTCAGTATCTTACCGATGCTAAGGCTTTGATCAGCTGGATTGAACAGAACGACTTTAACGGCACTCAGCTGAAGCCGGGTAGCAACTGGAATGATGCATTCAACCCCAGCTATGCTGGCCTTGCCAACTTCAAGCTGTTCGAAAAGGTTTCCGGCGGTAACTGGTCTACTCATCGTTCTGACGTTGCTAAGGATTTGCTGGCTTGCCAGAATTCCAAGACTGGTCTTGTTGCTGACTGGTGCTCTTGGGGTTCTCATCAGCCCACCAAGACCTCCGCTTCCGTGGCTCAGTCCGAAGATGCCGGTTTCTTTGATGATGCTGCCCGTACTCCCTGGCGTACCGCTTGGGCTTACTACTGGTATGGTGACTCTGATGCATTGACCTTCAACAAGAAGATTGCGACCTGGCTCATTCCCGCTACCAAGACTGCTAGCGGTATTAACTCCGGTTACTATGTAAATGGTGAAGCCGAAATGAGCGTCAAGCGTAACTTCGTTTCCTCCACCTTCTCTGGTGGTCTGGGTCTGGCTACTTCCTCTCTGGAAACTCAGGAAGCCAAGAACTATATGGAAACCGTCTATAAGACTCTTGCTGCTCTGACTAGCTGCGCTACTGGCTCTGGCTGTGGTGAAGGTACTGTTCCTGGTGAAAAGTACTATCCCTCTACTTTGAACCTGCTTTACCTGTTGCTCATGACTGGTAACATGCCTAACCTCTATGATCCGACTGGCTTTACCAAGTTCACTCCGGATCCTAGCCTCATGCGTTCTTCCGACTCTGGTGTTGAAGGTGTTCAGCAGAAGCGTGGTGATTCTACCGTTGCTGTCTCTGGTTTCTGGAACTGGGGCGCTTATCACGACAAGTATGGTTCCACCAAGATGTCTCCGGACTCCGGTTCTTCTCCCATCTTCCTCCGCGATGGTGCATACTATGCAGATGCTGTGATGGAAATTGGTCCTGAACCGACCTGGACTCAGGAAAAGGCCAACGTCTGTAAGCAGACTCCGGCTAAGTGCGAACTCCTGTACCCGTCCGCTGGTATTGCAATGTCCTTCCTCAAGAGCGAAAAGGGCGTTGATCTCTCTACTCTCGGTGTGAAGTACCTGAAGCTTAACGTCAAGTCCGAAGGTCCTATCCGTGTTGCAATCCTTAATGAAGAAACTGCTGAAGCTGGTGCAGAACCGGGTATTTATGTGGATGAAACTTCCGGAAGCTACAAGGAAATCACTTATGATCTGACTCCTTGTGACTATGGCTTCCTGGGTAAGGCTGCAAATTGCGGCGCTGCAACTGATGATAACTCCATCACAATCCTTAGCTGGGTGAATACCAACACCGCTCCTACTGGTTCTGACATTCTTAAGTCTGTTAAGGGCCTGAAGTTCGAAGTGAAGGACGCAAAGGGTGGCTACGGTGCAATTTCCGTGAAGTCTGTCGAATTCCTGGATGCAAGCAAGCAGGTAATTGATCCTTCCAAGATCACTGGTCTGAAGATTGACAACACCGTGCCTGTAACTCCGGCTTCTTCCTCTTCTACTGTTGTTCCGGGCGTTAGCTCCAGCTCCACTACCGTCATTCCGGGTGTAAGCTCTAGCTCTACAGTTCCGGGTCTCGCCATCATCGCCGGTGCAATCTCCAGCAATGCTAAGATTTCCGTCGCTGGCCAGCAGATTCAGGTTACTGCCGCTAACAACACTGAATTCGCAGTGTTCAGCATGACCGGTAAGGTTATCGCCAATGGCAAGCTTGCTTTCGGTAATGCTTCTATCACCGTTCCCAACAAGGGCGTCTACATGGTCCGCGTTGGTAGCAAGATCAGCAAGGTGACCATCAAGTAATTGACTGAACTAAGCGACCAAGCTTAAAAATCCCTCGGGCAAACACCCGAGGGATTTTTGTGTTTAAAGATTGTTGTTGACGTTTAGTGAACCACTTTTCTCGTGAGGGGAGTAAAGCCTGGTGCATTAGTACGAAGGAAGTAAACTCCCTTGGGCATGGACTGAGGTACTTCAAAACTCTGGATTCTTTTCAGGAGCTTTCCCTGAACGTCGTGAAGAGTATAAGTTACCTGCTTGTTTTCGAGAATGCTGCCGGAATTGTTGGTCTGTTCAATATTATCAATTCCCATGACTGTTTCGATGCCTGTATAAGCCTTGATGTTTTCTGGTTTGTTCTGGGCATAACCTGCTGTAGCAACGCAGATATTCACTTCAAGATCCGTGAACTCGATGGTGAACACGCCATTGTGCGGATAGATGATTTTTCCCTTCTGTTCCAGGACCACGTTTGCGTCTTTTCCGAAGGTGCTGTTAATGAAATCGTTATCCAGGGTGACCTTCATGGGGATGCTCTTGGGCATATTGGGTGGGGGAGGTTCCACTTGATGGTATACTTGTTGCCATTGGCCTCTGCCTTGGCTGCATCCAGGGTAAAATGGGCTCTGTAATAGGCTCCTACCGTACTGAAGGGGGCCACCCACATATTGTTGTCAACTGCGTGCTTGAAAGCCTTTTTCATGGCATCGGGAGTAATGTGGTTACCACCCATGTAAGACACGCCGTGGTTCAGGAGGATCACCCAGGCGGGAGCCTTTACCGGGTTGTACCAGGGATTGGAACTGGTATAATCGCCGATGTAGGCGGCGGTATCCAGAGCCTTCAGGAGGTCGTTTTCGGCGTTAGGCCAGGAATACCAGGCTCTGGAATCCATATCTGTCCAGCGAGGTTCCTCATCCCAGTTGTGGCGGCCGTTACCCCAGGAGCTGCGATTGATGAAGTGCCTCTCGTTAATGACCTTGGAGGCTGTTTCGCTGTTTGCGCTGTAGGGGAGGGCATGGGCGGTGACGTTTACATCTGCGCCATAATAACCCATTACTTGCTGAATTTCGCCAGCAAAGTCAATCACTTCCTTTCTTAAGCTGTCTTCGCCTAGGTTGGAAAGATGGACGTGGGTGTTGGAGTGGTTGCCAATTTCGTGGCCTAATTTTGCAAAATTAGCGAATTCGGCTCCATAAAGGTTCAGAATATCTGCACCCATATTGGAAAGGAAGAAGGTTACCTTAACTTCAGGCATTTCTCCCAATATTTGGGGGAGAGTTTCGATCTGGAAAACTCCATCGTCAAAAGTGAAGCTTGCTGCTCCAGAATAGCCGTTCCAGGGAACCGTTTTAAGGGGAGATGCGGCAAAACTTGCAGACATCAATCCGCAGGCGATTAAAAGTTCGCCGAACAAAGTCTTGATGTTAAAGTTGCCGTTCATTTATTTCTCCAAATTCCTATGTAAAGAAAGTTACGATAAACTTACAGGTTTTTGCCGAAAAATCTGTTTTCCCCATATTACAAGATGTACGGCTTTTGCTGGGTAAATCGCAAAAAAGCCCCCCAGCAGCACCGCTGGGGGACTCTTGTGTCTTAGGAGAGAAGAAATTTTAGCGATTCGCTATTACATGTCTTCCAGGGCCTTGCCCTTAGTTTCCGTAGTGAACTTTGCTACGAAGAAGAAGCTTATGGCTGCGAATGCCGTATAGATCATGTAGGTCGGGCCTACACCGATGCCGTTTTCGCCGACCAGGACCGGGAAGGACCAGCTGACCAGGAAGTTAGCGCCCCACTGTGCAAGACCGCAAACGGAGATGGCCACAGCGCGGATTCGGTTGTTGAACATTTCGCCCAGCATAACCCACATGACAGGGCCCCAAGTTGCAGCGAAGAAGGTCACATAGAGGTTTGCTGCGAAGAGAGCGATAATGCCTGCACCGTGGCTCAGCTGACCGTTTTCTGCGCCGAAGATGAAGCAGAGACCCAGAGTACCGAGAGTAACAGCCATGCCTGCAGAACCGATGAGGAGAAGGGGCTTACGACCGATCTTATCGATAAGGAGGACTGCTGCGATAGTCATGGTCAGGTTAATGCCGCTGGATACCAAGCTGGTAAGGAATGCATCGCTTTCGCCGAAGCCAACGCTCTGCCAAAGCATGGTACCATAGTAGAAGATCACGTTAATACCCACAAGCTGCTGGAGGATAGCGATGCCGAGGCCTGCCCAGACAACGGGAGCGATGCGCTTCTTGCCGCCAACCATTTCCAGAAGGTCAGAAAGCTTTGCAGGCTTTTCGTTCTTGAAGGTCTGATGAATGGAGTCAATTTCTGCTTCCACACCATCGGAGTTGATCATGCTCAAAACCTTCTTGGCTTCGTCCAGACGGCCCTTGCTTACCAGGTAGCGGGGAGATTCCGGAAGGGTGTATGCTGCGATACCGTAGATGAGTGCCGGGATTGCTTCAACCCAGAACATCACCTTCCAGGCTTCGAAGCCCATGATGGGACGGCTTGCAGAACCTGCAATGCGGACGATGAGGTAGTTGGAAAGCAGTGCGATGAAGATACCAATCACGATGGCGAACTGCTGCATGGAACCCAGACGGCCGCGGAGATGTGCGGGAGCAGTTTCTGCAATGTAGATCGGGGCAATGATGGAGGCCACACCGATACCCACGCCACCGATGACGCGCCACATAATGAAGTCAGCTACGGTGAAGGGGAGGCCGGAACCGATTGCGCTGACGAAGAAAAGAACGGAGGCTGCCAACATGCAGCGTACACGACCGAATTTATCTGCAAGACGACCTGCAAAGTAGGCACCCACAGCTGCGCCGATCAATGCCAGAGAAACGGCCAGACCCAACTGCATGTCGTTACAGTTGAAATAACCCTTAAGTGCCACGTTAGCGCCGTTGATCACTGAAGAGTCAAAGCCGAACAGGAAACCGCCGATTGCAGCGGAGAGAGTAATCATAATGACGTGCCCGAGATTGTACTTTGCAGTAGACATGTCGTACCTCTTATTATTGTTAGTTTGGTTGTTCTTTTGTTAAGTACGCGGTTAATATATATGTGATTTTCGTTACAAATTCCGTAAATTATAAAATCATATATTCCAACTTAGATTATTAGTTTGTATGCATTTTTGGTCTTTTTTTGGAAAATTTGGAATTTGTCATTTCTAAACCGGCTTTTGAAAGCTGGGCGTCTGATTATTTTCGAAAAATGTGCTGAAAAAATGACTTTTTTCGGGTGTGAGAAGCTACTTGATGACCCGTTTGGCGAAAAATGTCTGGGTTTTTATGAAAAGCGTCCTTGGAACCTTGGTTAGATTACTTGATTGGTGCCTCTTGGTGCAAAAGTTTCTAAATTTCAGCCGAAAATTTTAAAAAGGAACAATCATGTTCCGTGAAGTAAAAAAAGAAGAAACCTTCCCGCAGATCGAAGAGCGCGTGCTCGGATTGTGGGATAAGGATGATAGCTTTAAGAAGTCTCTGGACAGCCGTCCGGAAACTGCACCCTATACTTTCTACGATGGCCCTCCGTTTGCAGCAAAGCTGCAATCCTGTTCGCCTCGGTCATAAAAATATGCAAGCATATTTTTGCGACCCTCGGCTCCGTGGATTTGCAACTGGCCTTCCGCACTATGGTCACTTGCTGGCTGGTACCATCAAGGATATCGTTCCCCGTTACTGGACCATGAAGGGCAAGAAGGTTCCCCGCGGTTTCGGTTGGGACTGCCACGGTCTGCCTATTGAATCTCTGGTGCAGAACGAACTGGGTCTGGCTGGCGTTGCCGAAATCCAGAACCTGGGCGTAGATAAGTTTAACGAAACCTGCCGTAGCAAGGTTCTGAAGTACACCGGTGAATGGCGCAAGACTGTTCGTCGCATGGGCCGCTGGGTGGACTTCGACAAGGGCTACAAGACCATGGACAAGAACTTCATGGAATCTGTGTGGTGGGTGTTCAAGCAGTGCTTCGACAAGGGCCTCATCTATCAGGGCTACCGCATCCAGCCATACAGCCCGGCTCTTGCAACTCCGCTTTCCAATTTCGAAACCAACCAGGGCTATAAGGACCGTCAGGACCCGTCCTTGACTCTTATCTTCCCGCTGGTTTCCGACGACGCTAAGTTTGCTGGTTCCAACATCCTGGTTTGGACCACCACTCCTTGGACTCTTCCTTCCAACTTCGCTATTGCAGTGAAGGCTGACGCCGAATATGTTTGCGTAGAACAGGACGGCAAGAAGTTCTGGGTCATGGGTACACGCGCTGGCGCTTACTTCAAGCAGCCCAACATTGTGGACAAGTGCATGGGTTCTGACCTTGCTGGCCTCAAGTACGAAGCTTTGTTCCATATTAGCGACGCTTACGCCACCGCAGAGGAACTGGCCAAGCGTTATACCATCTACGTTGCCGATTTCGTTAGCGACGAAGACGGTGCCGGTGCTGTGCATATCGCTCCTTCCTTCGGTGAAGAAGACTTCCAGCTGGGCGCATCTCTTGGCCTGGGTCTTTTCGACCCGCTGGATACCGAAGGCAAGTTTACCGACAAGGTCCCCATGTGGCAGGGCCTGGGTGCAAAGGAAGCCGACAAGAGCATTATCGCCTACCTCAAGGAACAGGGCCGCGTGTTCAAGCACGAAACCTTCGTTCATAGCTACCCCCACTGCTGGCGTACCGGTGTGCCTCTGCTGTACCGCGCCCTCAAGACTTGGTTCTTGAAAATCGATGGCGAAGTTACCAACGCAGAAGGTGTGACCAAGACTCTGAAGGAATGGATGGTTGAAAACAACCAGACCGTGAACTGGGTTCCCGACCACATCAAGAGCGGTCGCTTCGGTAAGTGGATTGCCAACGCCCGCGACTGGAACCTTTCCCGTAACCGTTTCTGGGGTACCCCGATTCCTGTATGGATTGCTGACGACGGCGAAATGATCGCCGTGGGCTCCATCAAGGAACTGGCCGACCTCACCGGCGAAACTCTGGAAGACCTCCACAAGCACTTCGTGGATAAGATTGTCATCAAGAAGGATGGCAAGGAATTCAAGCGTACTCCGGAAGTGTTTGACTGCTGGTTCGAATCTGGCTCCATGCCTTATGCCAGCCGCCACTATCCGTTTGAAAACAAGGAACTGGTTGAAAAGTCCTTCCCGGCTGACTTCATTGCCGAAGGCCTTGACCAGACCCGCGGTTGGTTCTACACTCTGACCGTTCTTTCTAACGCTCTGTTCCAGAAGCCTGCCTTCAAGAACGTGATTGTGAATGGTATCATCCTGGCCGAAGACGGCTCCAAGATGAGTAAGTCCAAGAAGAACTATCCGGACCCCAACGAACTTATTGAACGCACCGGCGCAGACGCCATCCGTCTGTTCCTCATCAACTCTGCTGCCCTTAAGGCCGAAGACCTGCGTTTCTCCGAAGAAGGTGTGAAGGGTATCGTGAAGCAGGTGATGCTCCCGCTGTGGAACGCCGTTAGCTTCTTCGTTTCTAACCACAACGCCGACGCCGCCAAGGGCCAGCTCAACTGGAATCCGGGTGAAGTGGTGAAGTCCGAAAACGAACTGGACCGCTGGATGCTTGCAACCTTGCAGGATCTGGCCGCCAAGGTCGAAGTGGAAATGAAGGCTTACCGTTTGTACAACGTGGTGCCTGCAATCATCGCCGCTGTGGATGACCTGACCAACTGGTACGTCCGTCGTAGCCGCCGCCGTTTCTGGAAGTCTGAAAACGATGGCGACAAGAATGCAGCTTACGCTACCATGTACAAGGTGCTGGTGGACTTCAGCAAGATTCTTGCTCCGTTCCTGCCGCTCCTGGCCGAAGAAATCTACCAGATTCTCGTTCGCGAAGTGGATGCCAACGCACCTGTTAGCGTTCACCTCTGTGAATTCCCCAGCGCAGACGAATCCTTGAAGGACGAAGCCCTGGTGCAGCGTATCGCAATGGTCCGCGGCATGGTGGAAATGGGCCGTGCAATTCGCGCTACGAACAACGTAAAGAACCGTATGCCGATTGCTAGCATGACTGTGGTGCCCCATGGTGCTGTAGAAAAGGACGTTGCCGAAACCATGAAGGACCTCATCCTCGAAGAATTGAACGTTCGCGAAATGAAGTTCCTTGAAGACGAAACCGTTCTGGTGAAGCTTACCGCAAAGCCCAACTTCCTGGGTATCAAGGCCAAGGGGCCTGAATACGCTAAGAACATGAAGGTCATCTCTGCAAAGCTTAACAGCCTGAGCGCTGACGAAATCAAGGCCCTGCAGGGTGGTGAGACCATCAAGTTCGAATTCGGCGAAGTCGGTGCTGACTGCTTGATGATCCAGCGCATTGTGCCGGAAGGCCTTGCCGTGGATGCTGACAGCCACTTCACTGTTGCTCTCGATTTGAACGTGACCGACGAGCTGCGCCGTGCTTGCGTCGCCCGCGAACTGGTCAACCGAATCCAGAACCGCCGTAAGGATCAGAACTACACTATCACCGACAAGATCGAAGTGACCTTGTTCTCTGAAAGTGACATGTTCAAGCAGGCTGTTGCTGAGAATGAAGCTTACGTTGCGGGCGAGACTCAGGCTGTGGCCATCAAGTGGGCTGCTTCCGCAGAAGGCCTCGAAGCCAACGATGCCGACGGCGAAGCATTCAGCTTTACTACTGTAAAAGCCTAACAAGGCGAACGTCGCGAAGTGCCCAAGCTTAATAGCCTCTGCGTGTCATCCCCGGCTAGACCGGGGACCTAGCTAAAAATAAGTCCTCGAAGTTCAAAAACTTCGGGGACTTGTTTTCTTTTACTGCAGTTCTTTCTTTAAAAATTCTTCCAGTGTTTCTTTCTGCGGGAGTGCGAGCATGTAGGTGGACACGAATAATTTGTTGTCCATTCCTGCCAGGGCGTATTCAACCATCTTTTTCCCCTTCTTTGTGCAGAGTAGAATCCCAACGGGAGGGTTGTCTCCTTCATTCATTTGCAAAGTAGTATTCATCGTCAATGACAATGCGTTTTTGACGTGCTTCGAAACAGAATCCTTTTCCCATTTCCAAAAGGAATTCTTGCAGGTGGTCCATGATGGCGCCTTCCAAGTCGTTTTCATTAAATTGTCTTGCTGGCAGATTCAAAAATTCAAATGTAAAAGGCTCCTTTATTCCATAGCTCAATGTCTGATTGCTTTTTGTCTGTTCAAGCAGTTTCTTGGGATCCTGGCTTATTCCTGCTCGGAAGAATAGATTCGTGGCGATTTGCCTGCGGAGTTCTTTTACGCTCCAACAGCATTTGATACACTCCGTTTCGTAGAAGAAACGTGCGAATGGATCGTCTACGGTCATGATTTCTCGAATATGAGAAAATGAAAGGTTTTCGATAATGCGATGTGCCGGTGTTTCGAATTGGTGCGACGGCGTCGCACTTATTCCGGAGAGATAATCCTTGATTTTTGGGTAGATTAAGTAAAACTGCCTAGAAATTTTAAACAATGTCTCGTTTAACCCTCTGGTATTTAAACGGGCTTCAATGCTCTTTAACAGCTTTTCGCCGTACTTTGCACGATCCAAGCCTTTTTGCTCGTATTCTACGATATAATAACCAATTAGGTAATTCCTAATGGTGGCGAGTTTGTTTACCGCCTTTACCGATGCGGAATAGGTGTTCTTGTGGATCTGCTCCAGAGAATACGCTAGTTTTTCAAATGTTTGCGGTTTGGCGTTTTCCCATCCACTGGGCAATTTGAAATCGGAAATTTGACTGGACATAGTATCTCCTTGAAAAAAGAAAAACATCTGTATTGAACAGATGTTTTGGAGATACTTTTCCGAACCTCGGGCAGAATTATAGCTAATTAAGGATTGCTGGCAAGGTGGGATTTGTAATTTGTTTGTAAAAGATGACTGTTTCTCTATCTTATCTGTTTGCCTATTTCAGAAACGATTCTTTTAAGAATTTCTAATTCCGCATTGGAAAATTTTGTCATTCTGCTGATTTGTAATTTCCAAAATTCAAAGGAATCTTTTGGAGAATCGCAATGGTTTAAAATTTTGACGATTTCGTCTTTCCATTTGTTTATGTTGGCTATGATTTTGGGAACCTTGACTCCGTAAACGATTTCTTGACCACCTGCAGAAAAAGTATCGCGGAAAGAGGGGTTGATTATACCTTGAGTTTTTAACAACCATTTGCATGCGTTGTTGTAATCACCTTCGATGACCTTGGGAGACTTAATCAGCATTTCGGCCTTGTAATGGTCTTTTTCTTTTGCTGTTAGTTCATTCCAAAAATGAATTTTAGAATTGATTAAATTTTCTGCAAACAATTGTTCGTCCAAATCTTGTGAACTGACCTCTTGAACATTTGGACTATACCACCAAAGGGAATCTTCTTCGTTGTTTGCTTCTTTTGATGTTTTCTTCGACTCTATTAAGTATGATTTGAATGCGTCAAATGGATTTTGCATTTGACGTACATCTTCATAAGGTTTGCAAATTTTATTGAAAAGAGATTCATTTCCATTTTGGTTCATATCCAACATATAGCGTGGACTATGAGTAACGGCAACATTGGAAACGCATTCTTCAAATGGTCGGTATTTGATTTCAAAGGGATTCTGCTTTGCACAGAAAACTTGAATTCTGCTAACGTCAGGAATCCTTGTTGATTCCATGATGCTTCCTCCCATGACCTTCCATGAATTTGATTTTGAACTCAATGTTTTGACTTCTATGCCAAATGCTTCTTTTGCGTTAATTCTTGCAACGATATCAGGAAATTTATGTCCGCTAATATATTGGATTTCCCAAGGTAGTTGCAGTTCATTTGCGGAAACGGAAACCGCTTCGCTGACATCTAGTTCAAATGTTTTCCAAAAATCATTGTTGCAAGAAGTATGGTGATTTGCTTGAAGTTTTATTTTTGTGCAATCAAGTAGTTTTTGAAAATTGACAATAGTTTGCTGTTCATTGGGATTGAGATTTTGACCGACTGATATTGACATAATCATTCTCCAAATAAGTCTTTCCAAATGATTTCGAGTCTTTTTCCGATCGCATATCCGAGAAGGGGAGGTACTGCATTTCCAATTACTTTGTAAGCTTCCGATGAATTGACTTTTTCGTTGCCATCGTTAAAGATGAACTCGTAATTGTCTGGGAACGTTTGTATACGAGCGCATTCACGTACACTCAATCTTCTTTCGGGCAGCCCTTTTTTCAATTCGGAAGTGTGCGTGCCTCCATGTTCTTCACTTAATCTTCGGAATTCAATGTTGCCATGATGTTCGCTGCGGATTGTCGGTCCGATGTCATTCAAATTGACTTCGGAACTGCCTTGCATTTTTCCGTAGTATTTTGCTTTTGAAAAACTTTGCTGAGCCTTGTCATCAGATGATTCTGGTTCTTTTAAGTCAATAAACGCATCTTTACAAGTCACGATGTCTTGTAGTCCTTCGCCATGGGTTTTGGGAGGATATGGATAATATTTGGATTCTGCACCAAGTTCTTCTAGATTTGCTAGAATCTCTTGGTTTGCGTATTTTCGTGATATTCCGATAAAAACAACGCGCTCTCTACTTTGCGGAACACCGTATTCCCATGCTTTTAATACTTGGGCGTCGACTACGCAGTATCCTTCGTCGATGTTTCTAAAATCAGTTTCAATGATTCTCTTTGCATCGCCGAGTGAAACTAGTCCTTTGACGTTTTCTGCGATGAATATTTTGGGCTTGACGATTTCAATAACTTGTTTCATCCACAAATATAGTGTGCCCCTAGATTCGTTGTCTGCATGATCTTCTTTCTTTCCGTTATGGCTTTTTTGTGAATCAAATCCAAGTCGCTTACCAGCAACAGAAAAGTCTTGGCAAGGAAAGCCTCCTGTAACAACATCAATGTTTTCGGGAAAAGAAAAAGTTCCTTCGTTATGTTTTTTTACAAGATCAACAATAGATTCCAGATGGTATACTCCATCTACGTCCTTTCGTTTACTGAAAAAATGATTCCAAGATTTCTTTGCACATGGAAGTATGTCGTTAGCGAATACGGTCTCAAAGCGATTATGTTTGAGTATGACCGAATTTTTGCCTGCAGATTCCTTTACCCAGTTAGGATGAATTTGCTCGTTCACGGACTTTCTTAAAACAGTGAAGCCGCCTTCAAGACCTAAGTCAAGGCCGCCGCAGCCGGAAAATAAAGAAAGGACCCTAAGGGTGTTCTTTCTAGACGTCATATCGCCTCGGTGTTCCAAAGGAACAGGTGAAATTTTCCGTTTTCACTTCTGTTCTGGGTACACCTGTGGCGTGCCAGCTTAAAGCAAGTTCAAAAAGAACTCATCCGGATGGATGAGTCCCCATTGATCCTGTTCTTGGTGTGTTAAAAGTTGGTCGTTTTCAAGGACACAAGAACGGGAGCAAAAACATTTGTTCTGCCCTCGTTCAACCGTTTTGTCCAAAGAAAAAGCGTGAACCGTAAGGCCTGTCTGTCCTTAGGCAACGACCAAGAAGCCCACACAACGACAAGCACAAACGATCCACGCCAATTATGACGTGAATTATCTGCCTCGTCCTTGGTTGCTAAAAGATTGGTCGTGTTTTAAGGACACAAGAACAAGAGCATAACTCTAAAAACCAGGTCGCCCGGCTAGGCATTCGCCAAGCAAGGCTATGTCACCCTGAATATAGCATAAAAAAGTCCCGCGGTGTGCGAAGACTTCGTTTTTGTGGGAGAATATCTGTTCTTCTTCGTTCGAGGTCATTTTTTTTGACCTTGGTTGGCGTTTTGTCGGATGTCTTTCGTAATTCAATTGTTATCTTTCGCCTAAAAAGGTTTATCGTTATGAATGTTTTGTCTTTGCCTAAACATTATCGCACTCGTTTGCTTCGCGAAACGAACTGTATTCACAAAGAACCAATTCCCTCAAAGCTGCTCGAAAAGCTTTTGAATGCTTGCAAAAAGGACGTCGTCGAGGATATCCATTTCTGCACGACGCCTGCGGTCGAGATGGATGATGTTTGCGAACAAAGATTGCTGAAGGCTGAATATATTGATGTCTTAATGGACCGTATCCCGAAAATCTTTGAGAGCTTTGTCAAGTATTCTGGCGAGTTTGAATACCAGCTGTTTTTGATTTTTATGCTTAGAGAATACAGAACTCAGCTGCCCTATAACGAGATGTTTCCTGGAAAGAATCCTGAGGAGTTCAACCTTCCGAAAATGGACGACCGCATTTTTAAGTTTGTGGAACAGAACTTGTCTATTGGATTTATGTTCCTTTTTGGAACAAATGAAGATAATCTATCCTTGGTTGTCCCGGATGAATTCTTTGATATCGCTCGGAAGACGAAGCGTTCCATGGCTGGTTTCCATGACTATTGCAAGGTCTATGCCAACCTCTATGGTATTTGCCATGCGGATACGGTCATCAGTAAGTGGAATATGGACCATCGGGAATGTTCCTTGACAAAGAGTAAAGGCATTGCTGCCATCAACGAATGTTCCTTGTTTAGCCGCTATTTCACCTGCTATGATGATTGTTTGTGCAACTGGAGTGTTGAAACTGCCGAAGTGATGGAAACAATCGTCGAAGGTCGTAAGCCTCATATGCCGTACAAGCCGACGGACAAGGAATTTTCGGAATGGCTCAATTATGTTGACGATATCAATGAGAATCTTGATGAATTCAAAACCATTCAAGACCATTTCGTAAAGTATTCGGAGAAGCCTAGTTACGCCGAATTCAAGGCGCAGTGCCTGTTGGATGATTTGCGCATAGGAATGGAGCATCCGACAGCAATTATTGAAAAGTATCGCGAGGAAATAGGTTTTACTCGAATTGATTTGGATAAAATAACGCCGATTATTAGCGCTATCATGGAACTGAACAATAAGGCCAGGCTTTGGGTCACCTATGGAAACTCGCCAGATGAGTTGTCTCCATCTCGGGACTCGTCGTTTGGCTTACAAAATGTAAAACCGAGCGCACCGTTTGTTCTCTCGTCGCCGAAGGTAGGGCGAAACGATCCGTGTCCATGCGGCAGCGGCCTTAAGTTCAAGAAATGCTGCGGCAAGATGGTGAATTAGGAAAAAAACGTCCTGAAAAAACTTGCTGGAAATGATGCTTTTAAAAGAGATTGTTATCTCTTTAGAAATTCCATTGCAAACTCAACGTTGGTTTCGCCATTTGATTTTTCAAATTGAATTTTCTTGAAATGGTTTAGAATTTCTTGATCAAGTAAGGGATTGTCTGACGTTGACTTGATCACGATTGCTTCAATTACGGTCCCGTCTTTACTGATTTGCATCTTTAACGATAGTGTCCCGGAGTATTCGTTTTCGGTTGTGTTTCTTCGGCATACATATCGTACTGTTCCCATGTAGATCTTTATTTTTCTTAAAACTTTTTCTTGTGGAAGGCTTCCCTTGATTGCAGTTTTGTTTTCGTCCCAAAGGACTTTTGGTGGAAGTCTCGGTGGAACGTAAAACTTGATGCTAGTCAAAGCTTTATTTACATCAGACATATCTTGAATGCATTCTTCTTTGCCCAAGGCGATTTTGTTCATATATACGCAATCGGAATATTTAATGTATATATCGATTAAACGTGCCATTTCTTTATGACATGTTATGGTTGAGTCTGAATCGCAATAGTGCGTTAGTTTGACTCTTTTTGGGTCTGGATCGGTAGGGCCACTAATGCATCCTTTGTCGGTTATGCCACTTGCCCAGCCACCCATGTGCTCTTCCATTGTGTAATCGGTGATTTTGTGGACGAAACTGTCTTGTTGGTTTGTGTTGTGTTCTCTAGTTTGTGGTTGAAGATACAATTCTTCTTTTATAGAATCCAGCGTGTTGGATGATTGGTCATTGACTGAATTGGATGATGTTTCTTTTACTTGGGGAGTATCCTTGTTCTGTGAACAGGAAAGCAGAGCAAAGGCAATGGTGATAAATAAGCTCTTGATGGTTGTATCTAATAAAAACATAAGCACCTCAATCAAAAGATAATGTGAATGAGATGACATAAAGTGTCATGATGAATATTTTTACAAAAGCACCCCGTTTTTATTTGCTCACCTTTTCTGCCCACTCGGCTTCCTTGAATCCAACCAACACAAAATCTTTGCCTACTGCCATGGGACGCTTTACCAGCATTCCGTTGCTGGCTAGTAGCTTGAACTGTTCTTCTTCGCTCATGGTGGGGAGCTTGTCCTTCAGCTGCAAATCCTTGTACAAAAGGCCGCTGGTGTTGAAGAATTTCTTGAGAGGGAGACCGCTTTTGGCGTGCCATTCCTTAAGTTCATCTATAGAAGGGTTGTCTTCCTTGATATCGCGAAACTCATAGGAAACGTTGTTGGCGTCAAGCCACTTCTGTGCCTTCTGGCAAGTGGTGCATTTGGGGTAGCATAAAAAGATCATGATGATAGCCTGTGAAAAACTATTCGCTAGAATATAAAAAAGCCGATGCTCAATAAAATCGTCAATTGTATGGAAATGATGAGAACTGCAAGTTCTCTTTTAAAAGATGGTTTCTTGAAGAAGGCTGCAGCCAAGGGCCATAGGGCGGCGGTCAGCAAAATGAATTCCCACAATAGAAATGCTTGACCGAATACGAATACTTCGTATTCAAATGAATGTGAGTTTTGTGGGGTGTCAGTTTCTGAAATTAAATAGAAGACGGTCCACGGAATGACCCAAATCAAGGCTACCCATACGAACTTCTTGAAAAACGTTCTAAATTCAAAACGTCCAATTTTCAATTCAATGAAAAAATTGACCGCGTTAACAAGGCTCCATAAGAAAATAAGCGGGAAGAACAAAAGTCCCGATCCGTTGTCTCCTGGTAGTTTTACTCCGGCGAAAAAAATAATGGCTAAATAAGCCAATGGGCCTAAGGACCCAATGGCTTGTACTAGAATTGCTGCAGCAAAAGTCTTGGTATTCCGTTTACCAGAGCTTCCGTTTGACATTGTCGAAGTGTTTTCGGTAGGTGTTGTCATCCATTTTTTCTCGAAACACTTCGTATTGTCCCCAGGGTGTTTGCCGAACTTTGAATAAACCATTAGTTCTTGCTTCCCATAGCGCACGAAGCATTTGCTCTTTGCTTGTTAGATACCATCGATTCAATCCGTTTTTTCGCCCAATTTCGTTGTTGAGCAAGTCTGCGGTTGAATCTGCATCATCTAAATTACTAAAAAAGCGCTTGCTTGTGTCGGGACTATAATTTACTTCGTGACATTCTCCGATTTTTCTCGCGATGTATGCTGAGTGTTTGGATGTAATATCGGCCTGCCACATTACGTGTCTTAGAGCTCCAGCCCAAGAGCCTCTGTCGTCTTGTGCTGGGCTTTCGTTTTTAATCGCCTCGGCGAAGTTTATTGCTTTACTTGTGCAAGAGTATGAATGAGAAAAAACAATTCGTGCGACGGCGTCGCACGAATCAAATTTTCCCATTTTCGATTATTTTGTCCTCTCCGCCCACTCAGTTTCCTTGAATCCGACCAGCACGAAATTCTATCCGCACATGCTGCCGGTTTCCAGTTCCCTGCGAAGGTATTGGTAGTTGTGTCCAACGCTTTGGTAATAGAAACCGCTTTTGATGTCCAGAATCTTGTCGTATAACTCTGAATTGAAAAATTGCGACATGGCATCAAGCATGCTCAGGTGATAATCCTTCATCAAACAGAGTATTAGGTTCTTCACGAGGGAATCTACGATTGACTTTTCTTCGCGGCTCATAGGGCTCCTCCATTTTTCTTGCAGACTTCCAAAAGGATTTCGGATTCTGCTTTTGGAGTTTCATTCTTGTTTGATTCAAAGTTCTGGTCAATGAAATTAAGAGCTTTGAATCGGTTCAGGTAGGCGAAGGCCTGCTTTGTTGAAAGCGCGTGTTCCTTGGCAAAGGAATCAATGCAGGCCAAAGTGAAAAGGACTTTTTCCTGGTTTTCGACGTCCATTTTGATTTCTCGAGAGCAGACTAGTTCATGACGCAACGGACGGAGTAGGCGATGTCCTTGTTGTATTCCCTAAAGTCGTAGCTTGCGTCGCTGATTGTAATTAGGGTGGCGCGGACTTCGTCTTTTTCGTTATTGGTCCAGAAATTTGCGCTGACTCCCATATCCACAGATTTTGCCTGGTAGTAGCGGAATCCTGCGGCGGGGATGGCTGCGCGGCTTTCTGCGGCGGAATCCTTCATGAATGATTCGTATTCGGCACGAGTGGGCAGATGCCAATTGGCGGGGCAGGCGGTTTCGGCTGCGCTCCAGGTGTACAGCCTTCCGTACTGATTGCAGTTGCTTTCGTCATCGCTGTAGCAGTAGCTGGATGTTGTGTAGTAATCCAGGTTTTCTGCCATCCATACTTTTCCGTCGACCTTGACGGTTTTGTAATTCTTTTCAAAGCAAGAAAGCGTGGCGGAGGATTCGTCGTATTTGCAGAGGTGTTCCTGTGCGCATCCGCAGAACAGGATGCAGAACAATGCGCTGCATGCAAAAGCGATTTGGTTCATTGCATTAGGCATGGGTTACCTCCTTTTCCAGCTTTTCGTCCTGATGCTTGTTGATGAAGTAGACGACCATATTGGCGGAAACGACTACGAAATTCAACCAGTAAATCAAGAATACGTAATTGAAATTGCCGATGAAGATTTTTGCACTAATGCCAGCGATGTAACCAATAAGGATGAGAAGGTTGAACTTGAAACTCATTCCTTTGGCGGAGTGGATCTTGATGTTTTTGATGAGGGAAATGGGCCAGGAAAGTCCAAAGCAGATGAGCATTGTGGCTTCAAGAACGTTTTGCATTTTTTTTGCTCCTTTGTTGTTTTACGGAGCAAATTTTAGCTATCTTTATTCATATTGACTAATATATAATTAGTATCACATTCATAAGTGAATTTGTATAGGTAAAAATTATGGAATTAACACATTTGCGTTATTTTTTGGAAGTGGCAAGAACACAACATGTGACCCAGAGTGCTAAGAACCTTTGCATTGCCCAACCCGCTTTGACCCAGTCTATCCATAAGCTGGAGGCTGAACTGGATGTTCCATTGTTTTTAAATAAGGGCAGGAACATTGTGCTTACAGAATATGGCCAATACCTGTACAAGCATTTGAAGCCGCTTATTGAAGATATTGATTTTCTGCCGAAGCAACTTCATGCCATGGCGAAGAAGAATAATTCTACCATCAATTTGAATGTGCTTGCTGCATCTTCCTTAATTACCAAGGCCATTATTCAATATAAGAAATCGGATAAGGAGACTCACTTCAATTTGATCCAGAATGAAGAGACGACTTTGTTTGATATCTGCGTTCATACGTATGCAGAATTTGTTTCCGCTCCGTTTACCGACGACGAGTATTTTGTCTGTTCCGAAAAAATATTTCTTGCGGTACCCAACACTGGCGATTATAAGACCGTGAAAAAGGTGTCCCTACAGGATTTGCAAAATGAAAACTTTATTGAACTGTGCGGATCAAAGCAGTTTAGAAATATATGTAATCACTATTGCAGTAAAATTGGCTTCAATACTAAAATTGCTTTTGAAAGCGATAATGTAAGTGCCGTCAAGGATGCTGTGGCTGCGGGTATTGGCGTTGGCTTTTGGCCGGAACTTTCCTGGGGAAACGTTGATGAAAGAAAAATCAAGTTGCTTGAAATATCGGACATCGATTTTAAGCGCGACATTGTTGTTTCCTTCAGAAAGACGAAACAGGACAACAGTCGTGTCGAAAACTTCTACAAGTTCCTAGTAGAATTCTTGAAAACATCCGGTTTTTGCATCAAGTAAACGCTAAAACAAATCCAGAGTACTGTCCAGATAGATTTCTTCGCGGACGTTCAACTGGTATTCTGGCTTGGTCATGTAGTAAAGCAGGAATTCCAGGATGAGGGCGCTGCCAAGACTTCGGCCTTCAATTTTGAACTGGGAGAAACCTGCGGGGGCGTAGATATTCTGGATTTCGTTGATTCCGATGAAGCCGGGATTCTTCATGGCGTCGGAAAAGCGGTAGCCTTTCTTTGCGCCTGGAGAACGGCAGATGTGATCTTTGCAGTCTTCGCCGAGATTTTTGCGGCTTACGTTTTCGTAACAGTTCTTGCGATCTTGACAGCCGAACCAGCAACATTCATTGCAAAGGAATTCCACTTTCTGCTTTTGCTCGTCGCTCAGTCCGCGCAGATTTTCTAATTCTTTGTTGAGGCGGAAATCTGGAACAACATAACGAAATTCGTCGCAATTCAATTCGGTCGAAAATTGTGCGAAGTCGGTGATGACTTTTGTGGTGCTAGAGACGAAATAAAATTCCGGATAGCGAACCTTGAGATAATTCAGCAATAGGTCGGAGTGAACAATGACGCCATTCTGAACCGCGATCCCGTTTTGGCCTGCACGGCCTCCAAACAGTCTGCACAACTCATTGCATTTCTTATCCCCAAGATGTTCCTCACGGATCAAAGAATTGCTGAACGTAAGTCTTGCGGAAATTCCATATTCCTTCACAAGTTCCGCAACATTTTCTGCTGGCTCATCGCCGAAACCTACCCTGCCACCGCCCCAGATGCAATCGCTGGGCGCACCATAAATAGAACCTATTTCACACCAGTCATAAAACCACTCTCGATGCTCGCGGAACAAAGGCAAGAACGCCTTGTACAAATCGTAGAACTCGAAAAGTCCGGGAAGGTGGTAGTAAGCTTTCATTTTATTCCTCGCCCATAAAATAGAATAATCTATACTTGTTCCCATGAATGCATTCAAAGATAAAGTTGTTGTTGTTACCGGCGGTGCCCACGGCATCGGCAAGACCATCGTAAGCGAATTTGAAAAAGAAGGGGCGCAGGTCGTCTATATCGACATTCGCGAAAACCCCTCTTTTGTGGGCGACCTATCCAAGAAGGAAGTTTTGGAACAGTTCGCAACTCACGTCATTGAGAAGTTCGGCCATGTGGATGTACTGGTGAATAATGCCCTGCCTTTGATGAAAGGCATCGATGAATGTTCTTACGAGGAATTTAGCTATGCTTTGGCGGTAGGAGTGACTGCGCCTTTTTACTTGACTAAACTTTTTGCGGGGTACTTTGCCCCTGGCGCCTCCATCATCAACATTTCTTCATCCCGCGATCGCATGAGCCAGCCTCAGACTGAAAGCTATACGGCGGCGAAGGGCGGCATTGCAGCCTTGACCCACGCCATGGCAGTGAGCTTTGCTGGCAAACTGCGGGTGAATTCTATTTCTCCGGGCTGGATCGATACGGATTTTACAGAATACGAAGGCCCTGACGCAACGCAGCAGCCGGCAGGTCGCGTAGGTAATCCTTTGGACATTTCCAATATGGTGCTTTTCCTTGCTTCAGATAAGGCTGGCTTTATTACGGGCGAAAACATCTGTATTGACGGCGGCATGACCCGCCAGATGATTTATCACAATGATTGTGGCTGGAAAATGGATGGGTAACATCGCTAAAAAGCTGTAATGTTTCAACTTGGAATGAAAAACGGCCTGATTTGGTTACATATCACAGAATGTTTTGCTTGATTTACTTATATTCTGCCTTGTAGATGAAACAGCTTCAATTTGCATATGAAAACCCGAATCAGTTGGGCGATCTGCTTCAGCGTTTAGGTAAGTTCCGTGGGAACAAGCCTATGAAGCTGCTTTTTCATGTTTTCTCGGAACAGTCGGACTTTAAAAAACTGAGTTTCGTCTGTAATTCCATTGTGGACGCGTTTCCGGATGCTTTCTGCGTAGGTGGTTCCTGCTCTGGAAGTATTGTGAACGGAAGCTTTTCCGGGAATTCGGTTACGATTTGTTGTACAGTCCTTGAAAAAGAATCTAGCCGTGTAGGCATTTTGCAATATGTGCTGAATTCTGATTCCGCAGCTTCTGTGGCGGCGGATTTGGTTCGTGAGGTTGAAAAAAGACCTTGGATTAAGGCAATTGAACTATTAGCGACTTCGCCTAGCCTGTCCTATACTGCTTTTTGTAAAGGCTTACAAAAAATAAGGGGCGATGTTCAGATTTTTGGTGGTCTGGCTGGTGCTGCCAGTGATGAAAGTTCGACTTATGTCTTTTCCAATAGACATGGCTTTTCCGCGGAATCTGTTGTCTGTCTTCTTTATGGTGGCGATGACCTGTATGTGGAAACAACCAAGATTTCAGGTTGGAAACCACTGGGAAGACCGTTCGAAGTCACTAAGGTTCAAGGAAATGTCCTGTGTGAACTGGATGGACAGCCTGCGTTTGAGGCGTATTCCAAGTACCTGAATATTCAGAACGACTACTATTTCTTCCATAACACGTTGGAATTTCCCCTCTTCTATAACGAAGATGGCGAATATCTTTTGCGTTCTCCCATGGCTTGTTCTGAACAAGGGGCACTGCTGCTTGCTTCGGACTTGAGGAGAGGTATTACTGCGAAGATTGCCTATGGTGATCCCCAGGCCATTATGGAAAGTGTTAAGATGGGGGCTTCCAAACTGACAAACTTCTGCCCCGATGCCATTTACCTGTATTCCAGTATGGCCAGAAGAACGTTCTGGGGCGAAGACGACGTCAATAAGGAAACGACCCCGTTTGACTTTATTGCTCCGACCTATGGTTGCTACTGCGCTGGACAGATTTTACGTTCCCGGAATACGGTGAAGTTGCATAACGTGACGATTACTGCTGTCGGTTTCCGCGAAGGCCGTGCGGACGCTTCCAGGAAGAAGACTGCTGTTGTTGGCGATGGAACTCGTGCGGGCAAGGTTTCCATTATTACCCGTCTTGCAAACTTCACTAACGTATCTTCCGCTGAACTTGTGGAAATGTACAACAAGATGACCAAGAACTCCATTACGGATGCTCTGACGGGCTTGTATAACCGTGGTGAAATTCAGCGTAGAATCGAACGACGTTTTGCAGAAAACCCCAATGGCAAGATGTCTCTGGTCATGATTGATATCGACAACTTTAAGTCGGTGAATGATACCTTTGGCCATAAGGAAGGCGATACTGTTATTGAAGGCCTTTCTAAGCAAATTCAGGTGGCCTCTTTTGAAAATGCTCCGGATGCTGATGCTGGCCGCTGGGGTGGTGAAGAATTTATGATCATGCTTCCGGATATGGGATTGAAGGAAGCTGTTGAATTTGCAGAAGTTGTTCGTACCGGTTTCGCTCAAATACAGTTCCCTGCTGTGGGAAGAAAGACCATTAGTCTTGGTGCTACGGAATTGAAGAAGGGTGATACTGTTGACGCTATTTGCGTTCGTGTGGATGATGCTCTTTATCAAGCGAAGCGTACGGGCAAGAATAAGGTCGTAGTTCTGTAATTATTTTAGTAGGGTTCCCTGATGGCAGACCTCAAGACAGTAAGTGTTGTTGGTGCCGCTCTAGATGGTGGCGATATTGAAATGGAGTACGCAACCTTTGGTAGTGGCTCCAAACCCTTTGTAATTATTCCTGGATTGAGTCTTCGAAGCACCCTGGCTTCTGCCAGCTCTGTAGAGACCGCCTACAAGGTGTTCAAGGATGATTACACGGTCTATCTTTTCGACCGCCGAAAGAACATGCCCGAGGTTTATTCCGTCAAGGAAATGGCTCACGACTTGGCTGCAACTCTTAAGGCTATTGGCATAGAACATGCTTCTGTTCTTGGAACTTCCCAAGGCGGAATGATTGCCCAGTATATGGCAATTAACAATCCTGAATTGGTGGGTCAGCTGGTTCTTGCATCCAGTTCTTCCAAGGCAGAACCACTTCAGGTCGCAGTCATCGGGAACTGGGCTAAATTAGCTCGTGAAGGAAAGACCGAAGAATTGGTCAATGACTTCATTGACAATGCTTTTACGCCCGCATTCCTTCAGCGTTATCGCCGTGCGCTTCTCATGATGTACAAGAATTTGACTGCGGAGGAACTGCATCGTTTTGCCATTACGGCGGAAGCTTGTGCCGGGGTGGATACCTACGACAATCTGGGTAAGATTCAGTGTCCTACGCTTGTCATTGGCGCTGGCCTTGACCATGTGGTGACCTATGAAGCTTCCGTCAAGATTGCAGAAAAATTGAAATCTGAAAACGTCCCTTACCAGTTCTATACTTATGAAGAAAATGGCCACGCCGTATTTGACGAGGCCAAGGATTATAAGGAACGCGTTCTGGAATTTTTCCGCACCCATTAGGTTGCTTTTAGAATTAGCGCTTCCAAGGGACGCAAGATATTGGAAATGAGGTTGTCTCCATAGTTGGAGATGACCTTTTCTTTTTGCTCAATGAGAGCCTTATCTAACGTTACGGATGCTTCATCAAGATTTACCAGGATGGTGTATTCGCCACGTTTGTATCCCATTACTTGAGGGTGTTCTTCCAGAAGAATTTCCAAATTGCCGCCGTTTAAGGCGGGAGAATCCTGCCTGAGTTCAATGAGTTTCTTGTAGAAATTCAGGACGGAATTTTCATCCTGTTCTTCTGTTGCGACATTTATATCTGGATAGTTCTCGTTCATGCCGAGCCAAGGTTTTCCGGTGGTGAAACCTGCATTCGGACTGTTGTCCCATTGCATGGGCGTGCGGGCGTTGTCTCGACTAAAGCGGTTGACGAATTCCATTGCATCTGTGGGGGAGAATCCTTCCTGAAGCGCCAAGTTGTACTGTGCCTTGGTGTTCACTTCGTCGTACTTGTCAATGGAATTCCACTTCACGTTGGTCATGCCGATTTCCTGCCCTTCAAACAAGAAAGGCGTGCCTCGCAAAGTCATCATGAGAACGGCGATGGCTTTGGCTGCCATCTTATTGGAATCCGGATGGTTCGCCACCTTAGGACTGAAAAAATTATGGACGCTGCGGGGCTTGTCGTGATTCTCAAAGAATACGGGATACCAGCCGTTCTTTGCCGTAGCCTTCTGGCTTGCCAGTAGGGCTTTCTTAAAGTCCATAATGCCAAAGGGGGTGGGCTTGCACCAGATTTCAACATCATGCAGATGGCCGAATTCAAAGAGCATATCGAATGCTCCTTTTTCGCCCACCCAGTATTTTAAATCTTCAGGGCCAACGCCATTTGCTTCCGCTACCGTAAAGACGTTTTTTCCTTCTGTAACATTGGCCTTAAACTCTTGCAGAAAATCAAGAATTCCCGTCGTGTTTACGGTCATGGTGTGAATGCTGACCATCCCGTCGCTTGCGTCGGGCTTGCCGTTTGCGAAATTCGAAGGCTTCTTGATGTAGGGAATGGCATCAATTCTGAAACCGCCAACGCCCTTGTTGATCCAGAAGTTGGCAATGTCATAAAGTGCCTGGCGAACGTCTGGATTTTCCCAGTTAATGTCAGGTTGCTGTTCCGCAAAGGTGTGTAGATAATATTGCTGACGTTCCTCGCACCAGGTCCAAGCGGGTACGCCGAAAATGCTACGCCAGTTGTTGGGAGGCTCCCTATGTTCGCTGCCGTCTTCCGCTACTGTAATGACAGGATCTTTCCAGATATACCAATCCCTTTTGGGGTTGTGGCGGTTACTGCGAGATTCCTTGAACCATTCACATTCTTCTGACGTATGGTTGAAAACCAGGTCCATCACGATTTTGATGTTCCGCTTGTCCGCTTCAGCAATAAGACGGTCCATATCTTCCATGGTTCCGTATAGCGGATTGATTTTGTAGAAGTCGGAAACGTCATAGCCGTTATCTACCATAGGGGAGGCGTAAACCGGCGTAAGCCAGAGAGCACCCACCTTTAATGATTGGAGATAATCCAGACGGCTCGTAATGCCGTTAATGTCTCCAAAGCCGTCTCCGTTGGAATCCTGAAAACTGCTGGGATAGATTTCGTAGGCGATGGTGTGTTTCCACCAGTCCCGATTTTGAAAAACGCTGGAATATGCCATAGTAAACCTTTCCCTGAAATCTAGGAATTTATTTTTGACTACATTTAGAGCATCTTATATCAAGGAGATTATATGAAAAAGCTTTTCGCTGGTCTTGCTGTTGCTGCAGCATTGGTCTTTACTGGCTGTAACGAAAACAAGGAAACTCAGACTCAGGGTGATATGTCCCTGGAAAAGGTGAAGAGTGCTGGTGAATTTGTGCTGGGCTTGGATGATTCTTTCCCGCCCATGGGCTTCCGTGACAAGGACAATAACATTGTGGGTTTCGATATTGACCTGGCAAATGAAGTTTGCACACGTCTCGGCGTCAAGCTGAAGACTCAGCCCATTTCCTGGGATGCCAAGGAACAGGAATTGAATACCGGCAAGATTGACTGCATTTGGAATGGCATGAGTGTGGACTCTGCCCGTGCCGCCGCCATGAACCTCAGCGATCCTTATCTGAAGAATCGTATGATTTTCTCCGTGAAGGATAAGTCTCTTGCAAATCTTGCTGCTCTTGCTGGCAAGAAGATTGCTGTCCAGAACGGTTCCACAGCCCAAAAACTGTTGGAAGCTTCTGACGCTGGTAAGGCTGCCAAGGAAATCATTCCCTTTGACGACAATCAGACTGCTATGATGGATTTGGATAAGGGTGGTGTGGACGCTGTATTCCTGGATGAAATCGTTGCCAAGTTCTGGATTACCTCCAATGCCAAGGATTTCGTGGTGATGGAAGAAGGCCTTAGCGATGAAGTCTACGCCATTGGCTTCCGCAAGAAGGACCAGGCACTCCGTGACGCAGTGAACGAAACCCTGAAGGCCATGCAGGCTGACGGCAAGTTCGCAGAAATCTCCGCCAAGTGGTTCGGCAAATAGCGACGAGCCAGGGCTTTGCCCTATGAGTTTTGAGCATGCGCTCTTTTGAACGCTTTGAGAAATTTCTGTAAATCATAATTTCCTGCTCGAAACTCATAACTCATATCTCATAACTCATAACTCGTACCTCGTCCCTCGCACCTAAATGTCAGATTTATCCTCCCTCCTCCCGATTCTTTGGGGTGGTTTCTGTACCACTCTTCAAATCTTCGGATTGACGCTTCTGTTCTCCATCCCTCTGGGACTGCTGATTGCGGTTCTCAAGATGAGCAAGTATCGCGTTATCCGTTATCCGGTGTCCTTCTACATTTCCGTAATGCGAGGAACGCCTCTTCTGCTGCAGATTGTGGCTATCTATTTCGGTAGCTACTACCTCAGCGATTATTCGGGACTGGGAATTTCCTTCGATCGTTTCCCTGCAGTGATTGCCGCTTTTAGCATCAACTATGCTGCCTACTTTGCGGAAATTTTCCGCGGTGGCATTCAGGCCATTCCCAAGGGACAGTACGAAGCCGCCCAGATGTTGGGTATGACCCGTGGTCAGACATTCTTCCGTATTATCCTTCCTCAGGTGGTGAAGCAGGTGGTTCCCGCCAGTGCCAATGAAGTCATTACTCTGGTGAAGGATACCTCTCTGGCGCAGGTGATTGCAGTGACGGAATTGTTCTCTCTGGCTAAAAAGCAGCAGGCCGCTTACGCCAGCATCTATCCGCTGTTTGTTGCCGGTATCTTCTACTATATCGCAAACCTTTTACTCAGCTGCCTTTTCGCCTACATCGAAAAGAAGTTGAATTACTATAAGTAGGGGAGGGCAATATGAGTAACGCAGTGTTGGAAGTTAAGCATTTGAAAAAATCCTTCGGGGATAATCATGTCCTGAAGGATATCTCCTTTGACTTGTGCGAAGGAGAAGTTCTCTCTATCATTGGTCCTTCTGGGTCTGGTAAGTCTACGCTACTCCGTTGCATTACCCAGCTGGAAACTATGAATGCTGGTGAAGTTTCCGTAAACGGAAAGAACATGATTGTGGGTGTGGATAAGAAGGGCTTGGCCAAGTATGCTCCCGCTAGTGTCCTTCGTGAAATTCGACTTTCTACGGGTCTTGTATTCCAGAACTTCAATCTGTTCCCCCACCTTACTGTTCTTCAAAACTTGACGATTGCTCCCGTACGGGTATTGGGTATCAATCGTCAGGAGGCCCGTGAACGTGGTCGCAAACTGTTGGAACAGATGGGGCTGGGCTCTAAGGAAAAGGCTTATCCCTGCGAACTCTCCGGTGGCCAGCAGCAGCGTGTCTCTATTGCACGCGCTCTTGCCATGCAACCTAAAATCCTTTTCTTTGATGAACCGACCAGTGCTTTGGATCCGGAATTGACCGGTGAAGTTCTTAAGATTATCAAGGGCCTTGCAGACCAGAAAATGACCATGGTTATTGTCACTCACGAAATGGCTTTTGCTCGCGATGTGGCCAACAAGGTGATTTTCATGGATCAGGGTGTCATTGTGGAACAGGGCTCTCCGGACTTCGTGTTTAACCAGTCCGGGAACGAAAGATTGGCAAGTTTCTTGAGCAGGTTTGCCCAGGGCTAATTTTGTATATTCATTCCGCATTAGAAAACTGATTGCTGTTTTTTCGGAGAAATAATGGATATTGGATCTTTACATTTTCAGAATCCCGAAGCCTTCTGGCTTTTACTTCTGGTTCCTGTTCTGATCGCTTCGTACATCTATCGTAATCGTAGCCGCAAGAGTACTATTAAGTTCCCTGCTCTTTCGATCGCCCGTAAGGCTGCTCCCAGCAATCGAGTTCGTCTTCGTCATATTGTTCCCGCTTTGAGGCTTCTTGCCCTGTGCGCCTTTGTGGTGGCTCTTGCCCGTCCCCAGAATTCCATGGAAGTGGAATATACTTCTACGGATGGTGTGGATATTATGCTTGCTCTGGACGTTTCTGGCTCCATGGGTACCATTGATATGCTGACCCGTGAGGAAATGTCCAAGGTGAAGCGTATGGATGCTGAAAAGTTCTACAAGTCTGGCGAATACTGGAAGTATAGCCGTCTGGGATATGCACAGGACGTGATTTCTGAATTCATCCAGAAGCGACATGCGGACCGTATTGGCCTTTCCGCTTTTGGCTCTCGCGCTTTTACTCAGTGTCCCTTGACTTTGGATTATGGCTCCTTATTGGAAATCCTGAAGGCCACGGATGACCTGGCTAAGGATTCTACCATAGGTTCCAGTACTGCTATTGGCGACGGCCTGATGAATGCTCTGGCTCGCTTGCAGAAATCCAATGCCAAATCCAAGGTGGTTGTGCTCCTGACGGATGGTAAGGATAACGCCAGCATCGTTTCTCCGGACCGTGCCGCAGAAGTGGCTAAGTCTCTGGGGGTGAAGGTTTATACTATTGGTGTAGGCTTGAAGCAGGGTAATGTTCTTGTTCCTCAGGCGTCTTTCTTTGGTGGCGCCTCCTGGGTTGAAGTGCCTGTTCCTGCGGAAATGAGCATTGATGAAGATGCTTTGAAGAATATTGCGGGTAAGACTGGTGGACGTTTCTATCGCGCTCAGAATAAAGCTGATCTGGAAAAGATTTATTCCGAAATTGATGAATTGGAAAAGACGGAAATCGAAACTATTGCCTACGCCCGCTATGCAGAAAAGTTCTACCCCTGGCTTCTGGTGGGTGCAATCCTAATTCTCCTAGAACTCCTGCTTGCCAATACTCGCTTTGTCCGAATCCCCTAATGGAAGGTACGAATTATGCGTTTTGCTGAACCGATGTTCTTGTGGGGCTTACTTTCCCTCCCGTTATTTGCCCTTCTGTTCCTGTACGCCAACCATCGTCGTAAGAAACTGGCTGCACGATTTGTGTCCTTGACCATGTTGCCGAAGCTTTCCACGTCCCATTCTCCCTGGCGTCGTCTTGCTAAGGCTCTTATCCTTCTTTTAGCCATTGCTTTCCTGTTTGTTGCGCTTGCTCGTCCGCAATGGGGGCACAAGATGGAACATATTGAACGCCGTGGCCTTGATCTTGTTCTCTTGCAGGATATTTCTCTTTCCATGTTGGCAGAAGACATTAAACCCAATCGCTTGACTCGTAGCCGTCATGAAATCTCTGCATTCCTGGAATCCTTAAGTGGCGACCGTGTGGGGCTGGTGGCTTTCTCTGGCGAAGCTCAGGTCATGGTACCTCTCACTTTGGATTATGGTACGGTTCAGTCCATGCTGCGCGAATTGAATCCTGGCTGGCTTATGCCTGGTACCAATCTGGAACGTGCAATACGCAAGGGTATGGATCTTTATCGCAATTCCAACAGTGGCGGCCAGTATTCTGTCATGATTCTCATGAGTGACGGTGAAGAACTGGAAGCTGCCGCTGTAAATGCGGCCAAGGAAGCGGCCGAAATGGGTATCCGCATTTATACCATCGGTATTGGTTCTCGCGAAGGCGTGCCTATTCCTGTTCCCTCCAGAAATGGAGATGTAGCCTACAAGAAGGATGCACAGGGCAATATTGTGACAACTCGCCTGGAAGACGGAACTCTTCAGGAAATTGCAAATGTGACTGGCGGTCTGTACTTCTATGCTAGTCCCGGTGAATTCCAGCTCCAGAAGGTGCTGACCGAAATCGCAACTTTGGAGAAAAAGGAACAATCCAGTGACCGTATGGAAAACTATCAGGATCGCTATCAGATTTTCCTTGGAATGGCCGCTTTGCTGTTCCTGCTGGAAGCCTTAATCTCCGAAAGAGGTCGTCGTCGTAAGCAGACTGCAGGGCGATTTAGTTAATTTTATTTTTCGTAAAATGTGATGAACTTCACGTACGAAATTGTCACTTTTTTATATTTTGAACTTGGGTGTGTTAAAATAGGGCATTTTATTCCCAAAATGATTCCTATTTAGAGATTTCTTTGGTTTTTGTTCAACCATTTTTACACAAAAAATGCCCGAAAAATGGCGTTTTTAAAGTAAATTATGGGGTGTAATTGTTATAAACCGAAACGGAGTCTCTATGCTCGACCTTTTAGCGGTCCAATCTGGCACTGCCAACGCATCTCTTATCACTCTGGCCTATACTCTCATTCTGGCCTTTATCCTTTCCTCCGTCATCGCCTGGACATACGAAAAGACCTTCCTTGGCCTTTCTTACTCTCGTAATTTCGTTCAGGGTATTGTTTTGAGTTCTGTAGTTGCCGCTATGGTGATGTCCGCCATCGGTGACAATGTGGGCCGTGGCCTTGGTATGATGGGTGCCCTTTCCGTGGTTCGTTTCCGTACCAGCTTTAAGGATCCCCGCGACATTATGTTTATCTTCGCTTCCTTGGGCGCCGGTATTGGTTGCGGTGTTTATGCCTGGGGTGCTGCTCTCGGTGGTACTGTGGCTTTCTGCCTCGTTGCTTTCCTGATTTCCCGTACTGGTCTTGGTACCAAGCACTTCTTTGATGGTATGCTCCGTTTCGCATTGCCCAACGAATCCGCTCCCCGTCTGGCTATTGAAGACGTCCTTCGCAAGAATCTTAAGACTTACATTCTCATCACTATGCGTGAGGTGGATGGCGGTGCTCGTGTGGATTGCGCTTATCAGATCCGTCTTCGCGCTAACAAGCCCGCTGCAGAAATCATTAAGGAACTTTCTGCAATCGAAGGTATCTCAGACATCGCGTTCATGATGCAGGACGCCACCACGGAAATGTAAGGAGAGTGAATCATGAATAAGATTGAAGAAGCTTTCGACATTTTCTGGAATAAGCACAAGTCCAATGCTGGCGTGGCTCACGCCTACAAGCACAAACTGATTTACGCTTGGTGCTTGAGCATTGTGATTGTTATTGTGATGGGTTTCATGTTTGCTGGCAAGGCCTCTATGTTCCAGGGCATCGCTGAAGCTACTGAAACCACCATTAGCCTGCCCAGCCCCACTGAAGTGGTGAAGGTACATGTGATGCCTGGCCAGTCCATTCATGCTGGTGACACCATTGTAGAACTGAACCGTCCGGATCTGGTGCTCCGTATTACCGAGTTGACCCGCGAACTGGATGCTATTGAAGGTCGCAGCAGCTTGTCTACTGCAGAAATTGACCAGAAGGTAGCCGAAGTGAAGGCTGATCTTTCTTCTCGCAGCTTGACCCTCAAGTCCGAAATTCGTAATCTGGAAACTGAATACCAGAGAAACAAGGAAATTACCGCCAAGCTGAAGAGCCTGAAGGGTTCCAACGCTCAGAACGATGGCAGCGACGCAACAGTCCTTCGCATCAAGAGCTTGAAGAACGAACTTGCTGTTCTCCAGGCTAATGCTAACGAACAGATCAAGCTCCTCAAGAGTAGTGGTCGCCTCCAGAAGAGTGCCGGTGCTACCGAAGTGGAAAACCTGAAGAAGGAACTTGCTGAACTTCAGAAGCAGCAGGAAGAACTGGTTCAGGTTGCTAAGGAAGACTGGGTTGTGGGCTCTGTGAATGCTCGCGACGGTGAAAAGATGTCCAGCTTTGCTCCGGTGGTGACCTTGACCCATAAGTCTCCCACTCTGGTTCGTGGCTACATTCACGAACGTATGTACCAGCGTATGGACGTTGGCGAAACGGTTAAGGTCCGTACCTTGGGTGGTACCGGCAAGGCTATTAAGGGCGAAGTGGTTGGTCTGTCCAGCCGTATCGTTGAATTCCCCATGCGTATGTGGAAGATGCCTGAAATGCCTATCCACGGTCGTGAAGTGATTATCAAGATTCCCGAAGAGAATCCGTTCCTTTTGGGTGAGATGGTGACTATCTCTGAGTAGTGCGTTTTCTGAGTAATACATTTTTGAGTATTGGGCTCAGAGATTGTTTGTGGATGTTTGAATCGTAGAAACCAGAATTAATTATTAGGTAGTGTTTATGAATAAGTTTGGCTTGGCAACTCTAGCATTGTCCGCTGCAGCTTTTGCAAGTCCCCTTACTTGGGATAAGCTGATTAAGTCTGTGGATGATGACCCGCGTTACCAGACTGCCCAGAAACGCGCAGAAATGACTTCTACTGGAAGAAGTACCAAACTTTGGGACAAGTTGGAATTGCGCTACAAGCTGGATGGCTTCAGTTTTGCATCTCATGACTTTGAACTTCGTGTCGTTCCCAAGGCCTTTGGCGAAGGTTCTGCAGATCGTGATCACTGGGAAGCACAGGCTGCTTATCAGAAAGCCCATTTGGCTGCGGACCGTGGTGTTCTCCTGTATGACCGCTATGAACGTGGCATCCACTACTTGCTGCGTCAGCGTATGAATCAGCTGACCAAGGAACTGTACCAGGTAAATCTGGATCGTATTGAAGTCCTTCACCTGAAGTCTGGTTCTCCTAGTTTTAATCCCCAGGAACTGATGGATGCAATCGAGAAAGAAGCTGACCTTCGTGCAGAACTGATTAGCGATAGCACTTCCCTTGAATTCTACACAGTGAAGCTCCACCAGTGGGTTCCTGATTTTGATACTGTAGAACTGGATTCCTCCTGGCTCCCCTCCATTGAAGATGTGATTAAGCAGCTGGAAGGTGGCGTTACTGTTGACGAAAACTTCCCCCTGATGGCTATGGCTGCCGGTAAGCTGAAGGAAGAAAAGTCCAAGGCTCGCCAGGATATGGCTAGCGACCGTGATTACATCTCTCACATTGGCATCGGCTATTCCATGAAGATTGAATCTATGATGGAAAAGTATAAGGACCTGGATGCCTATGATGTTTACGGTACTGGTTCTTATTCCGATTACAAGAGTGAATTTGAAAAGGAAACGGGTTGTACAAGCCAGCTAGGCTGTACTTCTACCGCACGAGTTCTCGTTCCCGAAACAGACAATCGCAAGACTGCCGATAAGTTCTTTGCAAACCTTGCTTTCCGTCTGCCGTTCTTCGATAGTAACAAGGATAGTCAGCTTCGCGCTCAGGTGGCAGACCTGGATGCAGAAGGTGATTACATGGATGATGTCCGTGATATCAACCAGAAGGTTGCAAAGCTGGTGGAAGAAATCAATTCTCTGGTATCCCAGTGGAAGGTCCAGAAGGAATTTGTGGAACAGGTTACTTCCAATAGCATTTTTGAACAGTTTGCCAAGAACGCTGGCTCTGATCCCTTGCTGCAGCTTCGTGCACGCGAAAGCGCTATCGCCAGCAATGTGAAAGCTATCAAGCTGGAAAACGAAATCTATAACCGCTACTTGGCTTTGCTTCAGTATGCAGGCGTCCTCTCCGAGGAAGGCGTGCTGAATCACCTCCAGAAGGGCCTGAAGTAATATGGCAGAAGCCCGCGGATTTAGTCTTCTCGAACGCTTCGAGCTGAAGTACCACATCCCTGTGGAATGGGCCGATAAGATCGGCGCCTTCATTGCTCCCTATTGCGAAGAAGACTACTACTCCAAAATTACACCTGGTGGATTCTACTGGATTACCAATCTGTATTTGGATACTCCCTCCTGGACGTTCCTGGGTTGGAAGAAAAAACAGTTGTTGGATCGCTTTAATATGCGTATCCGCACTTACGGTGAGCATCCTGCACAGGATGGTACGTTCCACTTTGAGGTGAAACGTAAGATTAAGAGCATTTGCTATAAGAGCCGCGCTACTATTAAGGGAATTAATCCTGGCGAAGTCTGGCATATGACTCCAGACGAATGGCCTTGCAAGGGTGAAAAAGACCGTAAGTATTTGAAGGACTTCTTGTACAAGACTGAACTTCATGGCGCTCATCCTCGTCTGTTGACTCAATATAAGCGTCGTGCCTGGTTTGGCCTCCGTGAAGAATACTCCCGCGTGACTATCGATACTGGCATGCGTTTCCGCGAAGAAAACGGTTTCGACTATACGGTGGATCCCCACTATATGCAATCTACGGGTATTCCCCGATTCTTCTTGCCGGGTTGTGATGCCGTATTGGAACTGAAGTGTCCCTGCTCTCAGGTGCCCTACTGGATGATTGACTTGATCCGATTCCTGAACTTAAAACAGGGCGGATTCTCCAAGTTTGGTAATGCCGCCGCGGAATGGCAGCGAATTTATGAAAATCCTCGTCGTTTCAAGACCCCCTACTGGACAAAACTTGGTACGACTCTGGAAGAAAATTTGTAATATAGAGAAAATACTCTCATAAAGGATGTCTCCTATGGATATCAAAAAGATTATTACTGCAGGTGCTGGCGTTGCCCTCGTTTCCATGATGGCCGCATGCTCTGACGATCCGTCATCTCCGACTCAGCCGTCTGGTGACCCGGTTGCAACTTCTTCTGCAGGTGTAGGCGGTCTTTCTTCCGCAAATACTGCCGTTCCTACCTCTTCTTCCGCTGGTAACAGCGTTCTGGTTTCCAGTTCTTCCTTGTCTGAAACCGATGAACCTCAGATGGCCTGCTCCGAGATTATGTATAACTCCGCTGGCGGATCTGCTCTGGAATGGGTGGAAATCTATATCGCTGGTGGTTCCGACATGGACAACATGGTGAACTACGCCTTGCATTTGAGCGGTGATGTGGACTTTACTTTCCCCGCTGAGCCCTTGAAAAAGGGCGAGTACGTGGTGGTTACGAACGATGAAACTTTGTTCAAGTCTACCTATCCCACTTTCGCAGGTCGTGTCTTTGGCGGCATGACTGGCAAGATGGTAAACGAAGGTGGCGTGGTGAATGTGAAGGTCCGTGGCGAAGGTGACGTGACTTGTGCATTCAGCAGTGAACCTCCTTGGCCTAGCCTTGCTGATGGTAAGGGTCGCTCTCTAGTTTATACTGGTGGCATCGCTGCTCAGTCTGTTTCCTGGTGTGCAAGTGCTGCACCCAATGGTAATCCGGGTGTTGGCAACGATGCTTGTATCGAGGCCGTAAACACAGTTCGTATTAACGAAGTGAAGCCTTCTGCTCTGGGAGCCGCAGGCTATGAAGCATCCTGGATTGAATTGTACAATGCAGGAACTGTGGATGTAGACGTTTCCGGCTGGACTTTGTATGTAAAGCTTCGTGATGACACCTTGACTGTAAATGCAGGCGTTGTTCCCGCAGGTGGCTATCTGGTTCTGGATGGTGCAACCGCCTTCAGTAAGGAATTGGTTGTTTCCGATCAGGGTGGTGAAATCTATCTGTACGGCCTTGCCGAAGGTCAGGAATCTAGTATTTGGATTCCTGCTGGTACTGGTGTTAGCGGTACTGTGGATGTGGCTGATGGCTCTATTGCTCAAGGTCCTCTGGCAGAAGCTACTCCGGGTGCTGCAAACTCCGCTCTCAAGCTGGGTTCTGTTTACATTGATGAAATTCATTACCATCCGAATGAAAAGGGCCTGCTTCCCTTTGAATTCCTGGAACTGGTAAATGCAACTGCCGCTCCCATTACCCTCTATAGCACTACTGCAAAGAAGGGCTGGAAGGTTGAAGGTGTGAACATTGAATTTGGCCCCAATGATGTAATTCCTGCAAATGGTCGTATTCTCTTGATTCCTGCAACTCTGGAAGATGTGAATGTTCCGGGCTATGGTCCTGATCTGGTTCGTTCCTCCTATGGAGTTCCTGCCGATGTTCAGATTTTCACCTATTCCGGTAAGCTTTCTAACCGAGGTGAAACCATTGCTGTGAAGGAACCTTATTCTACTTCCAAGGACAAGAGTGGTGCTACAAAGTACTTCTACGTTTGGCATGATGCAACTCTGTATTCCGACGCCTGGGCTGGTCTTACGGACGCCGATGGCGCTGGCTTTAGCCTCCATCGTACCAATGTGACGACAATGGGCTACGGTCCCTCTGCATGGAAGGCTGCCGAACCTACTGTAGGTAAGTAATAAAACTTGATTTTAGGGTCCCCTGAGAAAGGGGACTTTTTTTATCCCCTAAAAAAGCTTCTGTATCCTTATTGTAAGCGTTTTCGTCCAAATTGTAAGAAAAACGCTGGTGCTTATTTCCCGATATTTATTATTTTATCCAATGCTATGAAAAAGTATTGGGCTCTCTTACTTACGTCTTGTATGGCTGCTTCTGCAGCTCCGATTACGCTATCCGACGCCATTGAAATGGCAAAAAGCAGCAATTCCCAGATTAAGGCTGAAAAGGCTAAGGTCGAAATGGCTGAAAGTGGCCAGAGCGAAGCTCGTTCTCGTTTTATGCCCCAGCTTACCTTGACAGCTAGTGTTACAAAGATCAATGATCCTATCACAATTGACTTAAGTTCCCTGCAGGGCCCTCTAAGTGATATTGCCGGTGCCGCCGCCTATTCCAAGGCCTATGTATCTACTTACAATGCCGCCTACGAAAAGAAGTATGGTGAATTGTATGATGGTGCTGTAAAGCAGATGGTTGCCGCCGGTATGACCGAAGATGCTGCAAAAACTCAGGCTAAGGCTGCAGTGGATGCCAAGATGGGGGACATCTGGAGCGGGGTTGTGTCTAGCAAGGATGCAAATGACGCTGCTGTCCAGCAGGCCGAAAAGTATGGCGCCGCAGCCTCCGAAAAGATCAAGGACTCCAAGGACTTTAGTATGAAGGTTCAGGACGATGTGTTCTTTAACGCTCGCTTGACCGCCATCTGGCCTTTGTTTACTGGCTTTAAGCGTACTGCAGCCTATAGTGCTGCCAAGGATAATGTGACTGCCAAGAAGGCCGCATTTGAAATGGCTCAGAATACGGTGCTGATGGATGTGGCGACCAAGTATTTCACCTTGCGTCTGGCAGAAGAACTGACCGTTATGCGTGAGGAGACCAAGAAGAACCTGGAAGAACATCTTGCCCGTTCCAAGAAGTTGGAAGAAGGTGGCCAGATTAGTAAGGCCGAACGTCTCCGTGCGGAAGTTGCCTTGGCTGAAGCTGAAAACGCTCTGGAAGATTCCTATCGAGATCAGAGCCTTGCCCGTATGGCTCTCGCAAGTCTGCTTCACACAGATACGAGCTTGACTGCTGTGACTCCGGTACTCACTCCCGAGAACATGCATTCCATGGAAGAATTCAAACAGATGGCTTTGGAAAAGCATCCTGGTCTGGCCCAGCTCCGTACGGAACGTAAGCGTTCCCAGGCTGCAGTAAGTGCCGCCCAGGGTGATTACTATCCTATGGTTGCTCTTTTTGCCTATAAGGAACTGTATACCAAGGATTTGACCATTCTGGAACCGGAATGGGCTGTGGGTGCAAAACTCCAGTGGGATTTGTTCAAGGGCGGCGAAACTCGTTCCAAGGTTGCAAACGCAAAGGCTCTGGACCGCTCCCTGGGTAGCATGGAAGAACAGACTGTTGATAACATTAAGCTTCTTGTGGAAAAGCGTTGGCGCGAAAAGGAACATGCCAAGAGCCGTCTGGTAAGCTTGTCTAAGACTCGCGAATTGGCTGAAGAAGCTCATCGCAGCCAGACTCTTGCTTATGAAGCAGGTCTTGCTACTGGTTTGGATGTGGTGGATGCCGAACTGGCTCTTTCCCGTCTGCAGGTTGCCGAACTGAAAGCTCATTTTGACGCTGTAGTGGCCTGGCTTGGTTTGCTGGAAGCAAGCGGCGAAGTGGCTAATGCGGGTGAAATGCTGAAGGACGTTAAGCCCGTGGAACCCGCTCCCGCTGAAGAGGCTGCTAAGGTTGTCGAGCCTGCCAAGCCTGCCGAGGCACAGGCTGTCCAGCCTCCTATGGCTATGCCTGCTGCAGATGCTGCTAATGAACCTGTCCCTCCCGCAGCTCCTGCAGAAGCTGCTCAGCCTGTAGTCGAAGCTCCTGCCCAGGCTCAGTAAGATCAAGATTTTAGAAAATGGAGAATAAGTGATGAAAGCTCTGAAAGTTATCGGAAAAGTGATTGTGGTTGCAGCCCTTATTGCACTGATCGTGCTGGGCATTTCCACCTTGCAGAAGTTTGCAACTGAACCTCGTGAAGCATACCTGCAGGGGCAGATGGAAGCTCGTCGCGTGTTGGTTGCCGGTAAGGTTCCTGGTCGTGTAGAAACTGTGTTCTTCCGTGAAGGTGACATGGTGGAAAAGAATGCTATCGTCGCCATTATCAGCAGCCCCGAAATTGAAGCAAAGAAGATGCAGGCTCAGGGTGCTCTCGGTGCCGCTCGTGCTCAGGCATCCAAGGCTCGCAATGGTGCCCGTAGTGAAGATGTGACTGCCTTGAAGGCTATGGCAGATCGCGCTCAGGATGCTGCAAATCTTGCTCGCAATACTTACGACCGCGTGCAGAAACTTTTCAGCGAAGGTGTTCTTCCTCTCCAGAAGCGTGATGAGGCTGAAACTCAGATGAGAGCTTCTCAGTCTGCCGCAGACGCTGCCAAGGCTCAGTATGATCAGGCTCTGGCTGGTGCTCGTTCCGAAGACAAGGCCGCCGCAAATGCGTTGGTTCTCCAGGCTAAGGGTGCCAATGCAGAAGTGGATGCTTATCTGGAAGAAACCAAGATCCGCGCTCCGATCTCTGGTGAAGTATCTGTAAAGCTGATTGAAGAAGGTGAAGTGGTTGGCTCCGGTATGCCTATTCTTGCTGTTACCGATCTGGATGATTCCTGGGCTGTTTTCCACCTTCGTGAAGATATGCTGAAGAATGTGTCCAAGGGTAAGTCTTTCTCCATGTATATTCCCGCTCTGGACCAGCATGTGGAAATGGAAGTTTCCTACATCGCCTCTGTGGGTGACTATGCCACCTGGCGTTCTTCCAAGGAAAGTGGTGGCTTTGATTTGAAGAGCTTTGAAGTTCGTATGCGTCCGAAGGCAAAGATTGAAAATCTCCGCCCGGGCATGAGCGTTCTTTTCCCCGTGGATCAGATTCAGTAATCTCGCTGGACGGTTCTCGTGTTTCTTAGTTTTTTTAGAACGATAAGGACGATTTATTTCGGCCACAATCTGGTGATGTGGCTGGTGATCCTTATCTTGCCTATTGCGACGTCTGTCTTTATGGTGGACGTGTTTTCGGCTGAAATTCTCCAGCATATTCCTATTGGTGTCATCAAGCAGGATCGTAGCCAGCTGGCAGACGAACTTGAGGAAGGCTTCCGTGCCAATCCCGTGGTGGATGTGGCGATGGTATGCAGTGATTTTAGCGAGTGTGAACATGCGGTGGTAAAGGGCGAATTGCAAGCTTTCGTGCTTTTGCCTTACGACCTGGAACGCCGTGCTCTTCGCTTTGAAACCCCTGTCATTCCTGTTTACTCCAGCGGACAGAATTACTTGACCAATTCCTTTGCCACAAAGGAAATCCGTACGGTTATTTCTTCCATCGGGGCAAACCTTTTTACCAAGGGAATGAATGATCCGGTTAAGGTGTCCCTTCAGTCCGTAGGTAATTCCACCGGAAACTATCAGGGCTTTTTGGGGATGGGTCTTGTGACCGCCATTTTCCATTTGGCTTGCATTTTGGCTGCGGTGTACATGTTTAGCTTGCCATTCCGTGACCATCGTGTTCGCGAATATCTGGCTGCTGCCGGCGGCTCTCGTGCAATTCTAGGACTTGCAACCATTATTCCGCTGGGAATTATTCAATCCATGGCTATGGTGGGTGTGTATGCTTATACCCACCGCTTTATGGCTCCCATGACGTTGGACGAATTCATCATCACCGCGTCTGGTCAGGTGGCCATGGTGTTCGCTTGTAACGGCGCAGGTGCTGCCTTTGTTGCCATCACGGGGAACATGCGTTTTGGAACCAGTGTGGCTGGCGTCATTGCTGGGCCCGCATTTGCTTTTGCTGGTCAGACGTTCCCCATTATGGCCATGCCTTTCGCGGTACGCTGTTTTGCATTCTGCTTGCCTTTGACTCACGTTCTTAAGGTTCAGTCCAGTATGCTTCTTGGAGAAGCGGGGAAGGCTCACGCATGGGAATCCATCGTGATTCTCATGTTCATGGCCTTGTTCTGGCATTTGCTTGCTACTCGTCTGTTCTTTATCCGCTGGAAGGTTGCTGCCAAGCGCGAAAAGGAATGGAGCTTGCAGGCTGTAAACATTTTGGGGGAGGCTGTTAAAGAATGATCGAAGTTTTGACACGCCTCATTAAAGTAGCTTTCGCTGAATGGAAACTGTTCTATACGGATGCCGCCGCAGTGTTGCTTCTGGTAGTTGCGGGTATCCTTTATGCGTTCTACTATCCTACGCCTTACATGAACCAGACGGTATCCAAGGTTCCTGTGGCTGTAGTGGATTTGGATCATACGGTCATGTCTCGACAGCTGACGCAAATGTCAGCTGCCGCTCAGCAGATTGATGTGCAGTATGTATTCTCCGACTTGCGTGATGCGGAAAACGCAATGGCCGATGATAAGATTTTCGGTTTCATGGTCATTCCCCAGGACATGGAAAAGACCTTGCGTAATGGCGGTACCGCTACGGTGAACGTATATACTCATGGTGCATACGTCATGCTTCATGGTAACATCGGTACTGCATTTACCACATGTGCTTTGACCGTGGGTGCAACCACAAAGGTGAAACGAATTGCATTGGGAAGAAGGGTTCCTGCCGCCAAGGCCATGGCCATGCGCGATCCAACCCCGATTAGCATTCAGACCTTGTACAATAATACTGGCAGCTATTCCAATTACGTGGTTCCCAGTGTATTGGTGCTGATTCTCCAGCAGACTCTGGTCATTGGTATTTGTGTACTAGGTGGTGCTCGCGCCCATCGCAAGTTCCGCAAGAAACTTCGTGACAGTGAAGTGGAAAACGAACGGATGCCTTACCGTTATTTCGGTCGTTCTCTGGCATATTTCCTTCACTATTGCAGCTTTATCTTGTTCTACCACTTTGTGGTGTACAATGTGTTTGATTTCCCCCGTCGTGGTCAAGTTCTGCCCATGATAGCCTTTGCTGTGGTGTTCCTGTTTAGTACCATCAATTTCGGTATGGTTCTTTCTCAGGTATTCCTCCGCCGCGAGACTAGTATGCAGATCTTCCTGTATATGAGCATTCCGATTTTGTTCCTGTCCAACTTTAGCTGGCCCACGGAATTGATTCCGAACTGGATGTATGGTATTTCTGCTTTATTGCCTTCTACCTTTGCTGTTCCGGCTTGGTTGAGTATTGAACAGCGCGGTGCGGATATTTACGAGGCTTCTTCCTTGCTTTATCCTTTGGCCCTGCAGGCGGTGTTCTACATGCTGTTAGGTCTGGTTCTTACCAGAATTCGTGACAATACCCCGCTGAAGACTGGCGATATGTAATTTTTGTACATTTAGGGTAGAAAGATTTGACAGGACATGTGGTTTTGTCGATAACGATAAAGAGGTAATAATATGATGTTTGATCCCCTTTATATGGGAATTCTGCTCATTACGCTGCTCCTTTCCGGCGGCGTTTCCATGATGGTGAAGACTCGCTTTGCTGCTGGCCAGAAAGTGGGTATTTCCAGCGGCTTGACGGGGGCTGACATTGCTAAGGCGATTCTGATGGACGCTGGCATTACGGATGTTCAGGTTCTGGAACATCACGGATTCCTGTCGGACCATTATAATCCTATGAACAAGACTTTGAACTTGTCTCGTGAAGTTTATTACGGTCGTAGCGCCAGCGCTGCTGGAGTTGCTGCTCACGAAGTTGGTCATGCCATCCAGCATGCTCAGGGCTATTTCCCTATGTGGCTTCGTTCCGCAATTGTGCCTGTGGCAAATATCGGATCTAACTTTGGCCCGCTGATTGTCATCCTGGGCATTATGCTCATGGGTATGGGTAAGGCTTTCGGTCAGGATGTGGCTATTGTTGGCGTCCTGCTGTTCGCTGCTACCACGTTGTTCACTCTGGTGACTGTTCCTGTGGAGTTCGATGCCTCCAGCCGAGCCAAGAAGATTCTTGCCCGCCTGGATATTGTGTCCCAGGGACGTGAATACAATACGGTGAGCGGAGTCCTGTTTGCCGCTGGTCTTACCTACGTGGCTGCCGCTATTGGTTCCATCCTTCAGCTGCTTTACTGGGCTTATCGAGCAGGGCTGTTTGGCGGAAGGCGAGATTAACGAAACTCTTCCAATTAGATATGAAAAGGCACCGCTACACGGCGGTGCTATTTTCATTTTGAAATTTTGTCTTAGTCTTTCTTGCCGAAGTTCTTGGCGCTTCGCGTCAGGTAGGCAATGTACTCTGCATCTGTCATTTCGTTACCTGCGAAGAATGGTTCATCGTCCTTGTCTTCTTCAGGTTCTGCAGCCTTTTGAATGACAGGGGTTTCTTCTACATCGGGTTGGATGATGGGGGCTGCAGGTGCTTCCGGAGAGGTGCCGCCGTTACTGTAGAATTCCTGAGCCTTTTTCATGAATTCTGCAAATTCTTCGTCAGACATTTGCTTCTCGGAAGATGCCTCCTGCGTGGGGGCGGGGTCCTGAGTCGCTTCTCTTGCGGAAACGACTGTGGGGAGCTCTTCTTCCTCGTCATCGTCTGCGGAAGTTATGACCACAGGGGGAACGTCTTCGTCGTCATCATCGTTGTTGGAGGAGTAAACTGCGGGAAGTTCTTCTTCAAAAGATTCCTCGGTAGCAGAGAGTGTAGGGACTTCTGCGGAGATATCAACAGCTGGCTCTTCCTCAGTTGTCACTGCGGAATCTGCGGTGGGTTCTAGGTTAGAAACTTCGGTCGGAACGTTTTCTGCAGGAGGCTGGGCGCCTGCGGCTTGCTGTTCGGCAGCTTCATCTGCCTTCATCATCTCGGCGAAGGGATTTTCCTGAACGTCGGACATATCCACCTTACCTTCCAGCATGGCGGTAAGGTCATCTTCAGAAACGTTTCGGCCGCTTTCGGTCCACTGCACGGCTTCGCGCATGACGGCCGCCAGATCACCTACAGTCTGTTCCTTAGAGCGGGCCAGGGCCTGATTACGGATGGCCTCCACTAGGCCAGGTTTGACGTCCGGATCCTTACTGAAGAATACGGTTTCTCTTGCCATTTCATCGGCGTAGTCTGCGTTGTTCTTCTTGCGGTAAATCCAGATTGGTCCAAACAGTTCGCTCTGTCTAAAGACGATTTCGTCGGTCTTGATCATTTCCAGCATGGCCATGAAGGTCACAGCTGCCACAATTGGATGGGAATCGTTATCAAGCAGGTCTTCGAAGAGCGCGCGTCCATTTACACTGAGGAAGTTGTTAATGGCTTGCTGACGGTCCTGAATGGTCACGTAGTCCAGCTCAATATGATGGATTGTTTCGGAAATCTTTGTCTTGAGGCTCTTCTGGTAGGCTCGGAAAAGCTGCCAGATGTTTGCATCCGCCAAGGTTTCGTCGTCGGTCTGGGTCTTTTCCAGACGACCACGGGAATAGGTTCCGAAGTTTTCCCCTTCCATTTCCTGAAGGCCGCTGGCCACTTGCTTGAAACGCTGGTATTCCAACATTTCCTTCATGAGGGCTTCGCGGTCTTCGTTGTATTCCGCTTCCATTTCGGGATCACGTTCATCGGCGGGGAGTAGTTCCTGAACCTTCAATGCCATGAGGCGGCTTGCCATGGAAAGGAAGTCACCTGCCTTGGAAAGGTCCATACTGGTGGATTGACTATAGACGTTTACCCACTTGAGGAACTGGTCTGCAATTTCTGCAATGGAAATCTGTTCTAGAGGAACTTCTTTTTTCTGGACTAGATAAACCAGAAGATCCATGGGGCCGTTGAAGGCTCCAATGCGGACTTCGTATTCATCCTGTTCTAAAAGTTCCTGTTCCACTTCCATAGGTCACAAATGTAGAAAAAAACACCCAAGGCTTTTTCCTCAGGTGTTTTAGCAGATTCTGAAACGAGTTCAGAATGACGTTCTGGTTTATTCTACAGTCACGCTCTTTGCCAGATTGCGGGGCTGGTCCACATCGTTGCCGCGGAGGACTGCGATGTGGTATGCCATCAACTGCAGGGGAACGCAAGTAAGGATGGGCATCAACATGCTCAATGTCTTGGGAACCTTGATCAGATGGTCTGCGATTTCGTCCAGCGGGTGACAATCTTCGGTGGTGATGGCGATGACCTTGCCGCCACGAGCCTTGATTTCGCGAACGTTGCTGATGACCTTGTCGAAGAGGGCGTCCTTAGGTGCAATCACTACCACCGGCATGTTTTCGTCGATAAGGGCAATCGGTCCATGCTTCATTTCTGCAGCGGGATAACCTTCGGCGTGGATGTAGCTGATTTCCTTCAGCTTCAATGCGCCTTCCATCGCCACAGGGTAGTTGTAGTGACGACCTAGGTACAGGAAGTTTCCTGCCTTGGCATACTTCTGGGCAATGCCTGCAATCTGGTCGGAAAGCTTCAGGGTTTGTTCCAGAAGTTCCGGAAGTTCTTGCATGGACTTCACGATGTCCATACCGCTTTCGAAGCTGAGACGGCGCTGACGGCCCAACAGCAATGCAATCATGGCTAGAACAGTAACCTGGGAGGTAAATGCCTTAGTAGAGGCAACGCCAATTTCGGGACCTGCATGGAGGTAGACGCCACCGTCGCTTGTACGTGCAATGGTTGAACCCACTCCGTTACAGATGGCAAGAGCGGTTGCTCCCTTCTGCTGAGCTTCCTTCAAGGCGGCCAGTGTATCGGCGGTTTCACCGGACTGGGAAATGGCTAGGACCAAGGTGCCCGGCTTAATGATGGGATTGCGGTAACGGAATTCAGAAGCGTATTCCACTTCTACGGGAACCCCAGCCAGATCTTCAATCATGTATTCACCCACCATACCGGCGTAGTAGCTGGTACCGCAGGCTGTAATGATAATGCGGTTGATGTTACGCAGTTCCTTGATGTTGGTGTCCAGACCAGCAAGCTTTGCGTTACCTTCGGCAGCCAGGAGACGACCGCGCATTGTGTTGCGCAGTACTTCGGGCTGTTCAAAAATTTCTTTCAACATGAAGTGGGCGAAACCGCCCTTGGCAATGGAGTCTGCATCGAATTCCACATCCTGGACTTCGTGCTGCACCGGCTGACGCAGAATGTTTAGCAGGTTGTATCCATCGTTGTGGATTTCCACCACATCGTTGTCTTCCAGATAGACCACTTTCTGGGTGTGGCTGATAATTGCGGACACGTCACTAGCCAAGTAGAATTCATTCTGGCCAATGCCAAGAATCAGGGGACTTCCGCGGCGGGCACCAATCAAGGTGCCGGGACGTTCGCTGCAAATCACAGCAAGGCCGAATGTTCCTTCAATCAGGGAAAGAGCCTTAAGAACGGCGTCCTTCAGGTTGCCATTGTAATACTTGGCGATAAGATGGGCTACCACTTCTGTATCGGTTTCGGACTTGAATTGGATGCCATCGGCCTGGAGACGTTTCTTCAGTACGGCGTAGTTTTCGATAATGCCGTTATGGACAATGGAAATCTTGCCGTCAAAACTGGTGTGAGGGTGGGCATTCTGTTCGGTAGGAGCACCGTGGGTGGCCCAACGGGTGTGGGCAATACCCAGATTACCCACAGCTGGAGTTGCCTTCAGTTTTTCTTCCAGGGCTGAAATCTTGCCGGAAGCTCGAACTGTGGTAATTGTGTTTTCGTTCAAGATGGAAACGCCGGAACTATCGTAACCACGGTATTCGAGTTTCTTTAATCCGCCTACGAGGATTGGCAATGCTTCATTTTGACCGATGTAACCAACGATTCCGCACATAAAAATTCCTTGATTTACTTATTGAGGGCAATATATGAAAAACTTTTGGTAAAAAAGAGTTTATCCGTGCCTTTGGTATGGGATTTTTGTTATTTTTTCGGGAAACAAACAAAAATGGACATAAGTCTATAAAAAAAGGAATAAGAATGAACAAGAAATTGATTATTGCTGCAGGCGCTCTTGCTTTGGCTATGACCGGTTGCGATCAGTTCTGCCAGGGTGGTGCCGCTCAGACTAAGACTTCTTTGGTTACCGAAAAGGAAAAGTATAGCTACGCTCTCGGTGCTCACTTTGGTAACCAGGCTCACTTCCAGCTGGTCACTCGTGACTCTATTGATCTGGATGTGGATCTGTTCATTCAGGCTTTCAAGGAACGTTATAACGAAGATTCCACCAAGTACCTGATGGTTGACTCCGTCGTGTTTGAAACTCTCAATAATCTTTCTCAGTCTCGCCAGAAGGAAAAGGAAATGAAGGATAGCCTGGCTGCAGAAGCTAACAAGGCTGCCGGTGAAGCATTCCTTGCAAAGAACAAGACTGCTGAAGGCGTGATTACCACCGAAAGTGGTCTTCAGTACAAGGTAATTACCGAAGGTAATGCTGATGGTGCTACTCCTGCCGATGGCCACATCGTCAAGGTTCACTACACTGGTACTCTTCTGGACGGCACCAAGTTCGACAGCTCTGTTGACCGTGGCCAGCCTCTGGAATTCCCCATTGGCGCAGTGATTCCGGGTTGGACCGAAATGCTGAAGCTCATGAAGGTGGGCGAAAAGGTTACCGCATGGATTCCTAGCGACATCGCTTACGGTCCTCGTGGTCGTGGCCCGCAGATTCCGGGTAACAGCACTCTCGTGTTCGAAATGGAATTGATCGACACCCACGCTGCTGAAGAAGTTAAGCCTGCAGAACCTGCAAAGCCGGAAGTGAAGGCTGCTCCTAAGGCAGAAAAGAAGGCCCCTAAGAAGGCTGCTCCTGCTAAGGCTGAAACCGCAGCTCCTGCAGCTGCACCTGCCGCACCCGCTGCTCCCGCAGCTGCCGCAGCACAGTAAAGATTTCCTAGATTAGAAAAGTCTTTTCGAAAGTTCCCTGGAGACAATCCGGGGAATTTTTTTATTTTGTAAACTCCAACTTTACTTTTGCATTTTCTGTTGATATTTACTGAGGTGTTCATGGTGCGTAAGCTTGCCGTTTGTGCAATACTTGCTTTAATATTTACGGCCTGTAATGAAGAAAAGAAGATTGAATCCTTAAAAGCCGAGGGGCAGGTCCTGAAGGCTAAGGTGGATTCTCTACAGTCTGTTATTGAAAACACTCAGTTTGTGCCTGTGAATTGGGATATTGAAAACGATACCGTTCGTGCGGGTGATGGCTTATTCCAGGTTCTCTCCCGTATGCATATCAACCAGACGGAACGCGGGAAGATTGTCCTTGCCATGCAGGACAGTGTAGAACTTTCCGCCATGCGCGTGGGACAGGTCTTTTATGCGGCCATTGATTCTGCTGGCAGCGTCCAGCGTTTCAGATATGCGACCAATCCTGCTACAGTCCATATGTTGACCAAAACCGATGGAGGCTACGTTTACAGCAGATTGGATAAGCCTGTTGTTCGCAGATTGTCCATTTTCGAGGGAACTCTTGCTGCGGGCAGTACCTTGAATGGCACTCTTTTTAAGGTGGGTATTCCTGGCCGTATGGTGGGCATTGTCAGTGGAGTTCTCCAGTGTAAGGTAGCCTTCGCTCAGGCTCAGCCGGGAGATAGTTTCCGCATCCTTCTGGAGGAAACGTTCTATCAGGATTCTATCTGGATTTCCGGTAAGGTGGTATACGCAGAATTCAATGGCCGTGTGGTAGGACATCACGAGGCCTTCCGCTATGATGATGGAGATCCCAAGAGTTCCTTCAACACTCATTATACAGAAAAGGGTGAAGCACTGATTTTTGATGGACTTCGCTACCCTCTGGACCGCCTCCACATTACAAGCCCCTTCGGCTCTCGCATCCATCCTATTACCGGTCAGCGTAAGGCCCATCATGGTATTGACTACGGTGGAAATCCCGTTGGAACTCCGGTTTATGCTGTTGCAGAAGGAAACGTTACTGTATCTGGATATGACGAATTTAGCGGTAACAAGATTGCCATTCGTCATCGTGATAACTCTGAAAGCTGGTACATGCATCTCTCTACCCGCGGTGTGGGTGTGGGTACTCATGTGGCTGCACGTCAGGTTATTGGCCGCGTGGGTAATACGGGCCGCAGCACCGGTCCTCACCTTCACTTGGGCTTCAAGAACGAAAAGGGCGCCTGGATCAATCCTGCAAGCAAGACGATGATTGCGGCACCAAAGCTTACGGGTGAACGCCTTGCTCGTCTTCAGAAACAGGTAGTTGAAATTCGAAGTCAGATTGAAAAGACCTTGGCTGCTCCTGCGGTCAAGGCCAATGATACGACGGAAGTGATGGTCCGAATGATCAAACTTTAAACCTCCCTCTTAAATTTTTCCAGAAAAAAAAGTCCGACTTTATGTCGGACTTTTTGCTTTTTTATCACTGGCGAATTACTTCTTGTTGCGTAAGGCGCCGTTGAGAGATTTGTAGAATTCCTTCCTGTTCTTGGGGAAGAATCCTTCGCTGCTTGCAGGGCGAGCCTTCTTAAGGAAGTTGCCCGTATTTTCCTTTCCATACCCTGCAGTATGTTCAATCTTGAAAGGATCCTTAGCCAATTCCACAGCCTTTGCCAACTGTTCATCAGGATCTTCGATTTCAAAGTCCGGGGCGATGCCAAAGGTGTGGTAAACGTCTCCGTTCTTATCCATGGAACGAAGTCCGGTGATTAGGGCTAGACCGTTCTTGACGGTGGGTAGTAGGTACTGGCCGATTCCCTTACCGTAGGAGTTGAGGCCGACCACAGGAGATTTTCTGTTGACGGTCATTGCGGACAACAAGACTTCTGCACAGCTGGCGGAGGTGTCGCTGGACAGGAATACATAGTAACGGTCCTTGCCGATGCCATCTCTTGTTGCTGTGTAAGTGACGGTATCGAATACCTGGACGTAGTTAAATTTCCCATTCTTGAAGGTGGAATCCACGTTGGTTTCGATGTCGATGATAACCGTGTCTCCGTTGCTTAGCAATTCTGCAGAAATGCTGTTGCACTGATCAACGTCTCCGCCCGGATTATCGCGAAGGTCGATGATGGTTGCCTTGGCGCCTTCTGTTGCTCTAAGTGCTTCCTTGAATTCGGCATAGGTACCACTGTCGTTGACGGTTTTACTGGTGAATTCTGTAATGTGGATGACGGGAATGGAATCCTTGTAGCTGACGAAAACCGTAGGCACCTGATATTGGGCAATTTCGATTTTCATTGCTAGTGTGTCTTGTCCACGTTTTACTTCCACTGCGACGGAATCCCCTTCCTTGCCTGTCAGGAGAGTTTCAAGTGCCTTGGTGGAGCCGGGAACAGTGTTCTCGACGGTGAGCAAGGTGTCGTTTGCTTTTACCCCGGCTTTTTCTGCAGGGGATTTAGGATAGACCTGGGAAAATACCAGGGCGCCTTGGTCACCTGCGGCAACGGAATCGATCTCTGCACCGATACCTACCGCGGATTCAGATTCGTTCAGCATGGCGTACACGCGGCTTGCGTAATTGGGGTCGTAGTAACGGGTAAAACGATCCTGCATTTTAGAATACATGTAGCATACGTCGGTGTACCTAATTGTGCATGCGCTATATCCGTAACTATCTTGGAAGGGGGAGTTGTAGTAATCCTGGATATCCTCGCTCAGCTCGTTATCCAAGTGGGCGTAGAAGTAGTAGAAATTGAGTAACTCGTAGTTGTATTCAAGTTCGTCGGGAATTTGATTTTGGGAACTACTGGATCCTGCAACTTGTTCTCCTGCGGTAGTACTGGGGAGAATGATTCCCTCGTTGTCGCTATCCGAAGAGCATCCTACAAATGCTAATGCGGAAATAAGGCTTATGCCCAAAAGATTCTTTTTCATTTTAATACTCATTTGTTCCTCCCAATTTATAAATCCAAATAAGCTCCGCCCAATATATTCTTTTGACGAGAAATCGGTTGGATGTCTTCAGTGATGTGAGTTCCGATTTTTTCGAGAGATTTCTTTCCGTAAATTTTTTGGATAGCCTCAAGTGCGCATTGAACGGTCGCGCCGGATTCACAGGCGTAGTCTGGCTGGATTCCCTTCTTATGGTAAGAGTTTCCCTTGGGGGTAAGGAATTCCAGATTCGTAATGATTGCTAGCCCCTTGTCAATGGTACTCCATGTGGTTTGCCCGATGCCTTTTCCATAGCTGGCGGTTCCCACCACAGGGATGTCTGCGCCTTCTGCCACTGCTGCTGCAAAAATCTCTGAGCAGCTGGCGCTGGATTTGTTCAACAGAATAATAAAGGGCTTTCCTTCGCCAGCATCACCTGCTGAGGCTACGATGGTTTTTGTTTTCTTAATGGACTTTCCGTCGGGTTCAATGTCACGCCAGCTTCGAGTAGACAATTTTCCGCTCTTTACGAAAAGATCCGCCATGGCAACACACTGGTTGACGTGGCCTCCAGGATTGTCGCGAAGGTCCAAAACTCGGGGGACGTTGTCGTTGGGAAGCGATTCCAGAAGGCTCTTCAATTCACCATAGGATCCGTATTCCTTGTCCGCGGTAGTTTGTTTAAACCCTCGAATGATGATGAACTCGGTTTCGTTCAAAGTGTCCAGTAGTACAGTAGGAGCGTAGACATCCTCCTTGGTCAGGTCGAAATGAAGGGAGTCCCGTTTGTAGATGATGGTCAGGGAGATTTCCTTGTTCTGGGAAAGGACGGAGTCGTAAATGTCGTAGGCTCGTTCGCCCGTTAACTGGATACCGTTAACTTCGATAATGTTTCCATAGCGGGGAATACCTGCTCTGCCTGCTGGGCTGCTAGGGTACACCCTATAGACGAAGAGAGGGTACTCGGTGTCTCCCAAGTAGTATTCCATCCCCACATCGCCTGCCACGATACTGGTGTTCATACTGGTGGTTGCGGCCTCGCTCTTGGAGGGAGGAATATATCGGGTATAGGGATCGGATAGCAGACTGTAAAGCGCTTGGACGGAATCTCCTTCGGGATCCAGCGCTTCAAGCTCGTCTTCGAACAAATACTGCCGTTGCAAAAGCCAATAGTTATACTCGTACTCCGTTGGGGTAGGAGTGCTTTTTACGGGTTCAAAAAAATCGGAACAACTAAAGTGCAAAAAAGCGACGAAGAGAATCGCCGCTTTTAATGCAAGTTTTTGAAAAAACTTACTGGTCAATGTTGAGACCCTTCTTGTCCTGGAGGACGCGGGGGATGCCGACTTCCAGCGGATTTTCGATGACGGAGATGGTTTCCAGGCTGTCGCATTCTGCCAGGCTTTCGGGGAGGGTTGCCAACTGGTTGGCGTCCAGCACCAGTTCCTTCAACTTTTTCAGGTTGCTGAATTCGGAGGGGATGGCTCCCAGGCTGTTGCCGGAGACCATGAGAATTTCCAGGGATTCCAGATGTCCCAGTGCGGCGGGGATGCTGCTCAGGTCATTGTTATCCAGGTAGAGCTTCTTCAATTTCTTGAGCTTGCCCAGGGTGGCGGGAATTTCAGAGAGCATGTTGTCGTGGAGGGACAGCTTGGTCACGTTCACCCACTTGCCCACTTCGTTGGTCAGATCCAGAAGTTGGTTCTTGGCAATGTTCACGTTCTGGAGCTTGGTCAGCTTACCGACGGTGTCCGGAAGTTCGGACAGACTGTTGTAACCTAGGTACAGGTGTTCCAACTTGGTCAGTTCGCCAATGGCTTCGGGAAGTTCCATCAGGTCGTTTTCGCTAATGGAGAGTTTCTTCAGGTTTTTCAGTTTACCGATATCGTCGGGAATCTCCACCAGCATGTTGCGGTCGAGATTCAGCTCTTCCAGCTGGGTCAGTTCAAAAAGTTCCTGGGGAAGAATACGGATATTCTGCTGAGACAAGTCCAGGGTAGTGGCCTTGTCTGCCTTAGCTTTTGCAATGACGTCGAGCAAATTCATAGTAAAACTCCTATAGAAGTAATCATAGCTTTTTTAATTTGAAAAGAGATTGCGTATTGCTAAAAAACGTAAAAAAGGAAGTTTTGGTGCTCAAATGTTTATAAAAAGGGCGCTGTTTTGAAAAAAAAGTAGCTGGTTTTGACTTTTTTTGACTTTTTTATGCTCAAAGTCCCCTTTTTGAAGCTATTTTTAGGGGCGTAAATATATAGGTAATATAAAGGTATATAAAGTATACCCGATTTTTACCCATTTAGAAGCTGAGGAAAAAATGGAATTAACCAAATCACAGGAACGCCGTCTAGCTTTCGTCGCTAGTCTCTTGAGTCTCAATCCTAACGATCCTACTGATCGTATTAAGGCACTCCGGCACTTAAACCTGGATGAAAATGGTTGCTTCCATGGCTTCCAGTACTCCCAGGGCTATATGGAATTCTTCATCTTCCTGGATGAAGATACTCCCCTCGAAAAGGTTGTGGCTCACCTGAATGCCGACCTGAAGCAGCTCCAGATTGCTGTGTTCCGTACCAGCGATCCTACCAACCCGTTCTTCATGTCTCTCCGTGAAGAGGCTGATCCCTGGGCTGTGAATAAGATTAACGATGACGCTGAAGAAGAAGATTCCGATGCACCGGCAAGCCGCCCCTACATGGAAACTTTGGAAATCACTGTCCTCCGTACCCGCGCTAGCCGCGATATTACCGACTCCGAACTGGAACGTTCTCTTAAGGACATGCGCCGTAAGCTGACTCTCTGGAAGGACGAAGTCAAGGCTAAGCTTGAAATTTCTGCAGAACACGACGATTTGACCCGTGATTTCCGCTCCGCTGATGATAAGCTTGAAATTGTGATGGAATCCGAACCGCTGCACCTCACCAGCGATCACGGTGAATTGTTCCTCGGTTTCTGCCCCATCCGTACCATTTTTGACTACCATGTTGCTCTGGGCAAGCGCCTCAAGACTAAGCATAACATGGCTATCGTCAGCTCCAATATTCGTACTTACCTCGGTAACCTCACTCATACTAACGCTGCCCTCATTGATGCTTTCCAGACCATGGAACGCAATGATGACCAGAATGTGAACGTGGACGATTTCCCGTTCCTGCACAACGGTATGACCCTTACCGGTGATGACCTTCGCTTGAAGGATCGCGATGGTAAGAAGGTTCTGTTCATTGAACGTCCCAAGATTATTAACGGTGCTCAGTCCCTGTTCACCTACGAACAGTATGCTAAGAAGAGCAAGAAGCCGGTGAACCCCTATGTTCTCGTTAAGGTTGTGGTGCCCTATCCTGGTGCTGACAGCTTCCTGAACCAGGTGACCATGGCTAACAACCGTCAGAACCCTGTGTTCAGCTACCACCTGCGTGCTGCTGACGATCTGCAGTTCTTCATTTGGCAGCGTTACCAGGAAGAAGGCTTTACCTACGTTTATAAGGATGGCGTCCGTCTGAAGGCTCGTACTCGTAAGCTGGAAGTCCGCATGCGTCCGGAACTTGCAAAGACCCTGTTCATGATGGATGGCAAACTTTCTGAATGCCGTTCCTCCGACTGCATCTTCGACAAGGAAACTCTTTACCAGCGTTGCTTCGGCGCCTTCGTTCGCGTGGCTCCGGAAAAGGAACGCGATTTCGTTCGCAAGACCATCGCTTTCACCAAGGCTTGGCAGCTCCTTTCTCGCCTTCCCATCAAGATCCGTAAGGTGACCCCGGGTAAGGGCGTGTCCATCGAAGCTAACGACGATAATCCGCTGACCCGCATCACTTGGAACGGCCGTCTCGAAGACAAGTTCATCTTCCGCAGTGCCGTCAAGGACCTGGTTGTGGCTCTCGCCCTCAAGCACTGGCTCATCTACGGCGATCCTATCCAGGATTTCGACTGGCTGGTTGAAAACGAACTGAACTTCAATGAATCCATCCTGAAGTATGCCTCCAAGATCTATACCGACGACCTGAAGGGTATCTTGATTAGCGAATTCAAGGATAACTCCAACTACTACGACACCATTACCACCATCGACAAGGATAGCGGTGAATCTGTGGAACGTCGCCTGTGGAAGGGCTTCTCCAACACGGCTACCTACGAAAAGATGCTTGACCTTCTGTGCAAGAAGAACAAGCAGTGGGAAAAGTGCCGCGAAGGCATCGAAGCATTTATCTAATGAGAACGAGGAAGGCTTCGCCCTCCTCGAGCTCCTCCTTTCCCAAACGTTAGGATGTTGGAAGGCTTCGCCCTCCTCGAGCTCTTCCTTTCCCCAAACGTCGATCATCTTGGGGGCGAGAACTCTCGGACTATTTAAAGAAGACTCTGGCTGGTGCTTGGGTCTTTTTTGTGTGTTTTTGTGAGAAAATGGAGTGGGTGAGGTGTGAAACTTTAAAATTATGTCACATCTTGCTTATACGGATAAATTCGTACGATTCTTGTTGACCGCCTTTGTTGCTTTTTTTTATCTTTGGCGATGAAAATTACACAAGAAGGAGTTCGACATTATGTGGAACGAAAAACATTTGAACAGACTGAATGAGTACCTGAGCCAGTCTCAGGCTGCTGGTGGCGCTGCTCGTATTGATAAGCAGCATCAGTCCGGTAAGTACACTGCTCGCGAACGCATGGAAATGCTGTTTGATGCGGGCACTTTCGTGGAAGTTGGTGGCCTTCGTAAGTCCAGCAACCGCGTTCTTAAGGAAAGCAAGGTCATCCTGGGTGACGGCGTGGTTACCGGTTACGGCAAGGTGAATGGCCGTCTGGTTTTTGCTTCCTCTCAGGACTTTACCGTTGGCGGTGGCGCTCTTGGTCAGTGCCATGCTGAAAAGATTTGCCGCGTCATGGACATGGCTGTTGAAGCTGGCTGCCCGTTCGTCGCCATGAACGACTCCGGTGGAGCTCGTATTGACGAAGGCGTGTTCTCCCTGGCTGGCTATAGCGCTATCATGGCTCGTAACGTTTGGGCTTCTGGCGTGATTCCCCAGATTGCCGTGATCATGGGCCCCTGCGCTGGTGGTGCTTGCTATTCTCCGGCTCTGTCTGACTTTATTTTCATGACACAGTCTACTTCCCAGATGTTCCTCACTGGCCCCGCTGTTGTGAAGCAGGTCATGGGCGAAAACATCACCGCTGCTGAACTGGGTGGTGCTCCTGTTCATACCGCAAAGTCCGGTGTGGCTCACTTCATGTACCCCGATGACAAGCAGACTCTGGAAGGTGTCCGCAAGCTTCTCTCTTATTTGCCTCAGGGTAACAAGTGCAAGCCTATTCCCGCTGCAGAACAGATGGAAGAAAAGGCCGACGAATCCGGCATCAAGAAGCTTTTCAAGAAGTTCCTGAACAAGCAGGAAGCTACCTGCGAAGCTGCCGAAGACAAGAGCGCCACTATCCAGGATATCGTTCCGGATAACTACAAGCAGGCATACGACGTTAGCGCCGTGATCGCCGCTTTCGCTGATGCGGAAAGCTTCTTCGAAGTCCAGAAGGACTGGGGCAAGAACGTTGTGATCGGCTTTGCTCGCCTGAACGGTGAAGTCATCGGTATCGTGGCTAACCAGCCCAAGGTTCTGGCTGGTTCTCTGGATGTTGACGGCTCCTCTAAGGCTGGCCGCTTCGTTCGCTTCTGCGACGCTTTCAACATTCCTCTCCTTGCTCTCGTTGACGTTCCGGGTTACATGCCGGGCAGCAAGCAGGAATACTCCGGCATTATCCGTCATGGCGCTAAGCTCCTTTACGCCTTTGCCGAAGCTACCGTTCCTAAGGTTACCCTCATTCTCCGTAAGGCCTTCGGTGGTGCTTACATCGCCATGAACTCTAAGGACGTGGGCGCAGACTACGTGTTCGCCCTGCCTATTGCTCAGGTGGCTGTGATGGGTGCTGAAGGTGCTGTTGAAATCATCAACAAGAAGGAAATCACTGCTGCACCGGATCCGGTTGCCGCACGCGCCGCTTGCATCGCTAAGTACGAAGAAGAATTGATGAACCCCTACGTTGCCGCTGCTATGGGCGTGGTTGACGAAGTCATCAAGCCGGAAGACGTACGTAAGCGCCTTGTGACTGCCTTCGACGCTCTGAAGACCAAGGATCAGAAGCGCCTCTGGAAAAAGCACGCTAACATTCCGCTGTAATTTTAGAATAAATTAATATTTTAAAAAATTACGTGATTTTGGCCCTCGGTGAAAGCCGAGGGCTTTTTCGTTCTGTAAAAAAAGCTAATTTCCCGTAAATTCTAGTGGTTTATCTGTATTTATGCTGAATTTTTGAATTCAAAATTCAGTATTTTGTGGGGACTCCGCTGGAGAGTGACTATCAAGGTTTTTATTACGGCTTCTTTTTGTGTCTTTTGCTGATTTGAAATATTGGTTTTATGCTGTAGGTGTAGCTCTGACCGCTGGCTTTGCCTGGTCTCAGGGTGATACCACGTCTGTTGTTTCTGCATCCGATGCTGAGGTGGGCGATCCTGATCCCGCAGAAACGGAGTGGCAGCCTACTCTCCAGTACATTTCTCTACCGCCCTCTGTGAATCCGTTGAACGGAATGCTGCCCTTTGGTGGCATTGGCGCTAGCCCGCGCTTGATGAACGATTCCAGGGGACAGGTCTTTACTCATGATGTGGACGTTGCCACTCGTGAAATGGATGTTAGCGAGAAACGCATTAACTCGGTTTCCAGAGATACGATTCCTCTGTGGTCCGCTCATTATCCTGAATTGACGGATTATGTGGCTGACATGTATGATATTGGCCGTAAGGGACTGTGGCTTAATGGTCTGGTTGGTCAGGCTAACGATGGCTACGAAACACCTGAAACAGGTTCCGTATTCGACATTACCATCCCTGTAACCATGCCTGCCTGGATGCGAGATTTCGGCTTGGATAAGCCGAAGCTGATGCTTCAGGGTACCATGGATATCCGATTGAAGGGATACGGAGAAAAGGATGATGCCGAAGGCAGTACGAAAACTAGCCTGTGGCCCAGTCCGACGTTGGATTATACACCCAACTTCATGGTGAAGGGTAAGATTGGCCCGTACATTACCGTGGAAATCAATAACGTGGAACAGGGCCTTGGTGCCCAGAACCAGGTTCGCGTGGTGTATGAGGAATCCTATAAGGATGAATTTGAAGACTACATCCTTCAGCGTGTGGAAGCGGGTACTACCAATCTTGCCTTGACGGGTACGGAACTGACGGGTTATTCTGAAAACCACCAGGGCCTGTTCGGTATTAAGGCGGACTGGAAACTGGGGGACTGGCGTCTGACAACCATCGCATCTCAGGATGGTGGCTCCCAGGAAGAGTATTCCCTGAAGGCGAACGAATCCACTTCCGAATTCCAGATATTGGATAAACAGTTCGTTGCTTACCGCTATTACTTCCTGAATCAGGAAGTGAGGAAGAACTATATCAACGCTGGTATCGCTGGAAATTCTTCTCCCTCCTATAAGGCAACGAACCTGAAGCTTTACCGTCGTGCCGCAACTAACGCAACGACCAACGTCATTGAAAATGTGACTGTGGTCTATACGACGCCTTCACATAAGATTATTGAAAAACAGGTTGACCGCCTGATTGAAATTCCCAGCACGGAATACTCTTATGATTCTCGTACGGGTATTGTGAAGATTAATACGGCTAACCGCAATACCTTGATTGCCGCCAGCTGGAGCGAAGACTCGACTGGACGTGTTGGAACGACTGTGAACCACGGCTCCAAGGTGGTGCTGATCCAGTGGGATGCAACTCTTTCTGAATTGACGGATATTGATAAGCTGATGCTCCGCAATGTTTATAATATTGGCATTACGGACGCAAGTGCTTCCAACTTCGTTTTGCGCATGAAGAATAAGTCTGGCATTGCCAGTACTTATTTGAAAACTCTTGGCCTTGCAGATACCACCACAGGTACTCCTCTTGTCAATGACGCTACGATCTTTAAAAAGGATGCTTCTGGTAGCTATACTGGTGAAATGTGGCTGCCTTGTAAGGCTCTTGGTGATTACGACAAGTCTGCCAATATCTCGACGGAAAAGGCTCGCGAGAACTGCTTGGAACCGCTTCGCTTGCTGGATTCGACTGCAGCGATGGCTCAGCTCTATACGCTGCCCGTCTACAACTTGAACCGCTACACGAACCGATTCTATTTTGAATCTGTGGGTAAGCGTCGTAGTTCAACTTTAAGTGTCCGCGATCCCAGCTCCAGCTATGCTGTGAATGGTAGTTCCTGTATGGATATTTCTCCCGGTACCGAAAAGGTGACCGCCGGTTCTACTACCCTTATTCGCGGTACGGACTACGAAGTGAACTATGAACTGGGACAGATTGAACTTCTCAGTGAACGTGCTCTGGATCCCAACAAGGAAATTAAGGTTACCTTCGAATGCGAACCGCTGTTCGAAATCGATAACAAGCTTTTGCTTGGCGCTCGTGCGGAACTGCCCCTGGATCTGTATGGTTTGGGCGCTGGCTCTGTCTTTGGTATTACAGCTTTGTATAAGAGCCAGAGCACAACTGCAAAAACTCCTACTCTTGGTAATGAACCGTACTCCAGTGTCCTGTGGGGTATGAACCTTCGTCTGCAGGATACCATTCCTGCCCTGACGGAATTGGTGAATGCAATTCCTGGCATTAACGCTACGGCTCAGTCTTCCTGGAGATTTGAAGCTGAATTTGCTGCCAGCCGTCATAATGCAAATACCAGCGACGATGCTGAAGCTTTGGTGGAAGACTTCGAATCCACCACATCTGGTCTTACCTATTCCTTGTCTAGACTGTCCTGGTATCAGGCTTCTCCTCCGGGTGGTGATTCTACCAATATGTCTACTTATATCCCGAATCAGGATTATAAGCATAAGGGCGAATTCATTTGGCACAGCAACAATACGGAACTGTACAAGCATATCTATCCTGCTGTAGGAAACTCCGACGTAGATAACCAGCACTTGACGGTGTTGAAGATGACTCTGCGTGCGAACGACAACTTGTCCGGCAATTCCTGGGGCGGTGTCATGCGTCCCAATAGCGCCTATTATCAAGACATGAGCGATATGAAGTACATTGAAGTGGTCGCTCGCGGTAATGTGGGTTCCATCTATCTTGACTTGGGTCTTGTAAGCGAAGACTTGTCTATCAATGGCTATGCTCCTAACGGAAAGTATGACGGTGAAAATGACATCGGTACGACCATCGCCTTGCATGATAGAGGTCTGGATGACAAAACGGGTGATAATGAATCCCGCATTGATTGGGACTGCCGTTCTACAGAATGTATTCCTCATGAAAAGAATACTCTGAATACGGATGCATCCTCTAACGATATTGCCTTGGATAACTTCAATGACAATCTGGACGATGATAGCGATCCTCCCGTAAATATTAACGGTACGGAAAACAACTCTGGTGAACGCGCTTACGATACGGAAGACATTAACAAGAATGGTTCTCTGGATATGGACATTAGTTTTGTCCGCTATCGTGTAGACCTCTCCGATACGAACCTTCTGCATTTTGAAGAACTGCAAAATGGTTGGCGCAAGTGGCGTATTCCGCTGGACCAGTATGATACGATTGTTTCTGCAACGGGTAGCGACTATCGTGCGATTCTTGGTGAAGCTCAGTATACCAGAATGTGGATTGGCTCCCTGAATCGTGGCGTTTCCGAAGCGAAGGTTCAGGTGGCAAGTCTTGCTGTGGTGGGCAACTCCTGGGAAGAAACGACGGTTGCTGATTTCTATAAGACCAGCTCTTCTGAAAACTCCCAGATTGTAGAAGTGAATGGCGTGGAACAGACTGCATCTGTGGCTACCTCCACAAGAGATGCAACCTATGTTACTGTCTCTACTCTTAACAACCGTGAAAATTCCAAGACTTACCACAAGTCTCCCAATACCAAGACGGAACGTGATTCCGATACGAACGCTCCCTTGAAGGAAACTGCTCTTGTACTGGATTATAAGGACATGAGCCCTGGTCAGGAAGTGGGCGTGACTCGCATTTTTGATACGGATAAGAAGGATTTCTCCAGTTACAAGTCCATCAAGATGGAAATCCACTATGTAACGAAGAAAACAATGGAAAAGGCTCCTGTCCGATTTGCATTGCAGTTCGGTGACGGTTCTCTTGAAGGTTCTTCCGACTATTACGAATGGAGCTTCCGCCCGGCAGTTCTTGATTCAACTTGCAGCCCTCGCATTCAGGATTGCCATGAAGAAAACTGGCTGGACAACGCCTTCGCCATGAATATTTCTGATTTCTCCGACTTGAAGCGTGGCCGTCGTCCGCCTTACATCAATGCGGTGGAAAAGGACCTGGGTGGAGATCGCGAAGAAAAGATTCGCCTGGTGGGTAATCCCTCTGTCTCTAGCATTGACTGGATTCGCTTTGTCATTATTGCGGATTCCTCTGCTTCTGCTGATGATCTGGAAGGTACGTTCTGGCTTGACGACCTGCGTCTTTCTGATATGGATACGGACTGGGGTTATGCTGCTCGTGTTGGCGGGCAGGTGAACTTCTCTGACTTTATTTCCCTTTCTGGTACGGTTCGTTATCAGGATGGTTCCTTCGCGACCCTTTCTACTTCCAACGGATCTCCAAAGCCGAAAATTTCTGAAGCAGCCTCCCAGCTGGATATTGCTGGTGACTTCACGATGAACTTGAATAAGTTCCTGGATGATAGCGCTGGATTCCATATTCCGCTTTCTTTAGGCTATCATAGCTCTACGAAACGCCCCTACATGAAGCCCACTGATGATTTGCTCCTGGATAAGAGTAACTTCGGCGAAATGACCAGCGACATGTTCCAGAACGAATTGAAGGTGGATTCCAAGACTCGTGAACAGGAACTTCGTGATAGCGCAAAATCCAAGGGCTATCAGTCTTATGTTCGTGAAAAGAGTTTTGGCATTAGCTATCGCAAGGATTACAAGGCTAGCGAATCCAAGGTGGGAGAGGTCCTTTCCCAGATGTTCCTGGAAAGACCTGCATTTAGCTATTCCTATCATGAATCCGAAGGCAGATCTACTACTGCAGCCGACTCCTCTTATTCCTATCACACGATCTTGGAATATAAGCTGGGTACCTTCAGCATGTTCAAGCTGAAACCCTTCAGTAGTTTGGCTAAGTATGGTTGGGCAAAGGAATTGGCTAAGACGGAATTTGAACCTTGGCCCCAGACTTTGGACTTGACTCTGTTCGACTTCAATTATGTTCGCTACGTGAACCAGAGCCGCGATCCGGATTATGTGGATCCGCAGGTGGACAAGGTGGTGACCTATACCACTGAACTGAACCACAAGCTGAACATGCGCTGGAACATCCTTTCCTTCCTGTCTGTGAACTACGGTATCAACGTAAAGCGTGATATGTATGGTGGTGGAGATCGTGAAGGCTTTACAAAGGAAAACTTCTTCAGTTCTGGAGAAGGCGGCCTCTTCGCAAAGGGTTATGTCTTTGACTTTGACCATTCTGATCGCAAGGTGTACGTTTCTCCCGACAGCGTTGTGGCTATTCCTTATGATACCATTCCTAAGGTTAATGCTGATGGCCAGGAAATGACCATCGACATGCAGAATCCGGATTCCTATGAGATTCTGTATGATAGCACCACTTTCTATAAGGTGGATAGCGTAGGCCGTCGTGAATATGGTCGTTCTTATGGTATTCTCCGTAACGAACGCGCCCGTTCCCAGCAGTTTAGAATTGCATTCAACCCCAGGTTGATTCCATTTATTCCCTTTACCACTTCCTTCAGCTCTGATTTGAATCAGCAGAAGACAATTCCCAATGATTATGACTTTATGGATGAGTCTAGCATTGAAAAGAACTTCTGGACCATTTCTCAGACCAACCGCTTTGAGTTTAACCCCACTTTGAAGGTTCTGGACTTGGTGAGAAACTTCGGTAAGGAATCCGCACCTGCCAAGGCTCTTGAAAAGATCAAGTGGCGTGAAATTAAATTCAACTGGTCTGCAAGTACAAATACGGTGGGTGAAAACTTTACCCTGTCTCAGCTTTATGAAGATCAGGGTGTGACTCCGCTGCAGTACTATCTGTATGGTTTAGGACTTGGTAACGGTTATCGCAATCGCGGTTTCTGGAACATTGTTTCCGGTGATATGGGATTGGATGATCGTGACGATTACAGAGGCTTTGCTCAGTATCGTAGCCATAATGTGGATACTCTTGTCTATCAGGGCAACTTCCGTCACTCTGTATCTAGAAACTTCCAGGTGTCCAGTGGTATTACCCTGCCTATTTGGGATATTGGTCTTACCGGCGATTTACAGTGGAAGCAGGACTTCTCCCAGTCTCGTGAATATCCGCTGTATACGGATACCACGACGGTATGGCCGAAGATTGGTGTAGGTGTTACTATTCCCAACTTCTCCCAGCGTGTGTCTTTCTTGAACAGTTTCCGCAGCGTTTCTACCACCCATCGCTTTGAGTATACCAAGACCACTACGGTTCATCCCTTCCAGAGTGCTGAAGACTCCTGGGGACATGCCATCAACTTCAACCCGCTGGTTCGCATTTCCTTCTTGCTGCAGAATAACATGCGCATCGAAAACAGCGTTCGCATGAAGATTGAATCTACGGATCGTCGCCCGAAGGAAGAAGTGATTGGTGTTACCTCCTGGCCGGATTCTTCTCGCGCAGGCAAGGACACGACGGATTACTTCTGGGAAACTCCCTGGATTCCTACATCCCTGTATAATGACTTTGCCTTCAACATTGGCGATGACATTACCATTACTTACCCGCTGAAGATAGACAAGGTGGTAAAGCTGTGGCGTTGGTTCTACAAGTTCAAGAATAGCATTGACTTGAAGTTTACCGCCGGTTACGACTACAAGAAGACAATCCGCAAACAGTACGATCCTGATGAAGGCTACGATAAGTGGAACAAGAAACGTGGTACGGATGGTGTATTCAAACAGTGGACTTACGTGTCACCTACCACAGGCAAGAAGGAAGAGGCTACGGTCTATAGTCCTGAACTTCACCTGACTGAACGTACGGTCCCCTCTAGAACTCATGAATGGTTCCTGAGACCTAGCGCAAGTTATCAGTTCAATAAGATGGCTTCCATGAGTTCCTTCATTGAATACCGTCAGATTCACGAAAAGCTGGATGACGAAACGCCTCACCTGAGACAGATTCTACAATTCGAAATCGCCTTGATGCTGAGATTCAACTAACGAAAGAAAAAAAGCACGGTATTCACCGTGCTTTTCTCATATCCAGGATTCTTCGCGTCATACTGATGCTCGGAATGACGGAATGTATTTAATGCTCGGAATGACGAAGGATTTACTTGATGACGCCTACATCTTTCTTGTGGACGAAACCCTTGATGCGATCTCCAAGCTTGATTTCAAGGAATTGGCCTTGTTCGGATAGAACTTCAAAGGAGGTTCCTTCGGAAAGGGTATTCAAGGTTTGAGACTTGTGGTCCGGAGCGCTGGTCACATCTGCGTCTGCTGCGGTGACGACACCGATGGCTTCCGTTTCTGCAATGAAAATCTTGTAGCCTGCGCTTGCTCCAGTAATGCAGAAGGCGAATACCAGAATGAAGGATGATCCCACCAGAATGTTGCGGGTCTTTTCGTTACCAGTCAGGCGTCTTGCGATGGCGAAAATCACGAAGCACCAGAACAGCCCCAGAAGGATGAATAGCTGAACCTTCAGGGAAAGGGCGTGGTGAATCTTGAAGAGCCCGGAGAGAAGCGGGTTTTCCTCCTCGTCTTCTTCCACCTTGTCCTTGGTCATGGCGGTGGCGAATCCCAGATTGTGCTGGATGTCCGGATCGTTGGGACGAAGTCTCAGGGCGGATTTATAGTAGTAGACTGCAAATCCCAGCTTACCATTTCTAAAATAGGCGTTGCCCAGATTGTAGTATAAGTCCGGATCTTCCATGCCGTTGTCGACACAGGTACGCCATTCGTCGATGGCTCTTTCGTAGTCTTTTTCGTTATAGGCCTTTTCGCCTGCGGCAACGCCTGCACAACTTTCATTTGCGAAGGCGGCGCTACTCATCATGGCGACGGCTGCAACTAGAATCCAAATCATTTTCTTCATATTCAAAACTCTTGACTTAAATCTTCAGGCTTTCGCAAAGTTTTTCCACATCGCTTAACATCTGGCTCTGTTCACTAGCGGAAGGATTGACGGGGGCGAATCTTGCGAATGCGCACTTCTCCAGCCAGCTGTCGATGGAGGCGATGGTTTCTTCCTTGACGCCTCTGGATTTCAGGTCGGCCTTCATCTGGTCGCGGGTCATGCCCTTATATTCCTGGTTGGTCAAGTCGCTGAGGTAATCTACCAGACCGTTTTCCAATGCTGCATAAAGAGCCTTGGCGTCTCCCTTGGAGAGCGCTTCCTTGGCCTTGGCGAAGCGCTGCTTGAGCATCTTGTTGGCCTGGTTCTTGCGGACCAGTGCGGTATTGCTATTACGCTTGCGCTTGCTACGTACGGTGAATACTACGGCGAAGTAAGCGGGGATTGCTGCTAGGAATGCAATCCAGTACCAGAGTTCCTTGTAAGGAGCCTTGTTGGCGGAAATGCCTTTTATGGAATGGATAAAGCGGATGTCGGAGCCCAGGGCTTCAATTTCCTTTTTCTGCACGGCGGGTGGGCCGCCTGCAGGGCTTGCTGCAACTTGAGGCTGGAAGATGGCGTCGGCAGTAGGAGTTTCACCCTTTTCAACTACAATGTTCCAGGGGCCTTCTGTTGTAGTTTCATATTTCTTCTTGGCGGGATTGAACCAGCTGTAAGAAATGGCGGGGATGGTGAATTCCCCCTTCTTCTTGGGGTAGAGGAAAATGCTGGTGGTCTTGGTGGTAACCACCTTCTGTCCAGAAATTTTCTTGGTAATGTTGTTTTCGGGAGGGACAGCGCGGAAGTCGCTAAAGTCGGGAAGCTTGGGGTCCGTGATGGTGCCCGGAGTTCCGTCACCCTTCAGGGTAATGGTCAGGGTCATGGCTTCGCCCACCTTCAGGTTGGTCTTGTCCAGCTCTGCCTTAAAGCTGTAGTTACCTACCATGCCGCTAAAGTCTGCGGGCTTGCCTTCGGTAGGCAAAGGCTTTACGGTAATCTTGATGGGCTGGGATGCGGTTTCCGTATCGACGGGTTCCTGCTTTACTGTTCTGCTGGAGAAGGACATACCTCCCATCTGCTTCTTTTCTTCTACAACCTTAGGTTCACCGACCTTGGTGTACTTGAACTTGAAGGGCGGAATCTGGAGGTTGCCGCTCTTGGTGGGGCTTAACCAGGCGAACTTGAAGCTTGCTTCTCTTTCACGAGGATTGCCTTCTACGGGGCTCCATTCGATGGTGTTCATTTCGTTGCGGTGGACAATAAAGTCGTTACCTGTGCTCATATCCAGAGCCTGCAGGTTGCCTGCGAAATGTTCATAGGCGTGGAAACCCAGGTTCAAGTAAATCTGTTCACCTTCGTAGATGGTGGTCTTGTTTGGCTTTAGAGAGATGGCCAGAGCGTCGTCGTTATAGGAACGCTGTAAGCTGACAGCGATGTCTCCGGTGATGTTCACCTTCTGACCATTGATGGTCATAAAAATGGTGCCGGAATTGATTCGTCCTGTTTTTTTCGGTGCCTTAAGAGTGAACGTGTAAACGCGGGCCTTGTAACTGCCTCGGCTGTGCCTACCACCAAAGAAATCTTCAAAGGGATCGGATTGCTGGCGGATGACCTGGTCTGCACTATCCAACTTTACGAGGGAAAAACCATTCTGGGTTTCAAACTGCAGGTCACTGTGATCTTCGGGTAAGTCCTGCAGGGGGAAAATAAGCTGGACGCCAAAAGTATTGCCCATCTCAATACGATCCCTGTCAAACTGCAGGGACGGACGGGCGTAAGTCATGGCTGCAAGAGCCATACAAGCTGTCAACAATTTTTTCATGGCCTAAAAATACCAAATTTTTAGGCGCGAGACTTTTGAATTTAGTCGAAATTCAGACTACGGCGGTAGGGGGTAAATCCTGCGTCCTGAATAAACTTTTCGGCTGCCTCGATGGAGGTGAGACCGTGATTGGTCAGCACGTTTTCCTCAATGACAATGCTGTTGATGTCATCGGCGCCGGCGTGGAGCCCTAATTCACCTAGGGAGAGGCCCATTCCCAGCAGGGAAACTTCAATGTGGGGGACATTGTCCAGATAGAGGCGGGAAAGTGCCAGAAGTTTCAGGTATTCGTCTCCCCGAACGTGGCGGATGGGGAACTTGTCCGTTTGAGGTTGGAAGGTCCAGACCACAAAACTATTGAAGCCGGAGACGTTTGCGGCGACAGCCTTATCCTGGGTTTTACGAACAAATTCAAGATGTTCGATAATTTCCTCGGGGGTTTCCATACTGCCAAACACGATGTTGGCGCTTCCGGGAAGGCCTTTCTTGTGGCAGGCTGCCAGAGTGTCGCACCATTGCTGGGCGGTTAACTTCTTGGGACTTAGGAATTGACGCATGCGATCGCTGAGAATTTCTGCTCCTGCGCCAGGGACGGAACTCAGTCCAGCTTGTTTAAAAATCTCAAGCAGATCGTCCAGGCTGATCTTATTAAACTCTGCAATTCTTACCAGCTCCACCGGGGAGAATCCGCGGACTCTAACACCCATTTCCTGGGTCAGCATCTGGAGTACGTCGGTGTAGTAGGAAAGAGGAATGTTCTTGTTGACGCCACCCTGCAGGAAAATGTGGTCGGCGCCCTTTGCTTTTGCCTCGATGGTTTTCTGGCGGATTTCGTCCAGGCTTAGGACGTATGCCTCGGGGCTTTTTTCGGGCCGACAGAAACTGCAGAAACTGCAGGTGATTTCACAGACGTTGGTGTAGTTGACGATGCGAAAAGCGGTATAGCCCACCTTGTTGCCGGGGAGGCGAATGTGGCGAACCTTGTTGGCCGCTTCCACAACTTCGGTCCAGGGAGTTTCCGTAAGGAGTTTCAGTCCCTCGGCAGGGGTAAGGCGGTATTTTGCATCGGAGCTACTGGCTCCGTCAATTGCTTTTTGCAGTAAATCGTTCATTTCCTCGCAAAATAGCAAAGTTTTGAAGGCTTGGATAGATTGTCCATGAAATGATTGCTGTGGCTATGGATTCGGATTGCCATCGGATATACTTTATAGCTTGAACAGTGGTGTGTTCAAAAGGAGTATGTAATGAGATTTTTGGGTTTTGCCTCAATGGGCCTTGCACTGGCTATTTCTGCCACGTCGGCTAATGCATTCATTTTGACAGGTTCAGTTTCTGACGCCAAGGGAAAGGCGGTTAAGGGTGCTTCTGTCAGTTTGGTAAAGAATAATCTTTCTACAACAACTGATGGCGTTGGAAGTTTCACTCTTCGCGACAAGCCTATGGGTAGTGGTACCGATGGAATTCGTACCCTTTCTGCTCCTGGTTTTGTGGGCGTGAACAACGGCGTGCTTTCCTTTGCTCAGAGCAGTTCTGGCCCTGTGAAAGTCCAAATTTTCGATGCTCTTGGTAACAGTGTGATGAGCAAGTCTTTTTACGGTTCCGGCGAGGTGGATCTTCGCGGTTACGTGAAGGCTGAAGGATCCTATTTTGGTCAGGTCCAGATGGGTTCCGCTGTGCAGGATGTTCAATTTACGGCTCATGGCTCTTATGGCGCCACTTATGGAGTCCCCGCTGTTAAGACCCTCAAGAAAGAAGAGACCGGCGATAACCTGCGGGTCATTGCCGAGGGCTACGATACATTGACTGTTGCCTTGGCAAATCTTGATACCAACGTGGAATTGACTTTGGAAAAAGCTGCCGGTACTGAAGAAACTTATGAATTTGGTTGGGCTAAGGGTAATGCTCCTGTTCCTACTCGTGGTTGTGGCAAGACTTGGAATCGCGTGAAGTCTGGCAGCTATGATTTCCAGTGGAGCAAGGGCAAGCGTACCATCCGCATCGATATTCCTGACAACTACGATAACAACAAGCCTTATCGTCTTGTGTTCGGTATGCACTGCATGGGCGGTTGGGCCGGTGGCGTCCAGCAGGAAGGTTACTATGGCATGAAACCGCTGGATACCGAAAAGACCACCATCTTCGTGGCTCCGGAAGGTAATGGTAATCAGGCTCCCTGGGCTCAGGATGACTACACCTTGTTCGATGAACTTCTGGCAGATCTCCAGAGCAATCTCTGTATTGACTCCTCTCGCGTATTCTCCTCTGGCTTTAGCTATGGTTCCATGTTCACCAATGGTTTGTCTCGTAATCGTCAGCATGTGCTTCGTGGCGTAGCTGTTTACGAAACTGCAGAAATCAATATCTGGGTCCCGGAACATTCTGGTAAGTCTATCGCCTGGATGGGTGTGTTGGGCTTGCAGGATGACCTGTGTCGCCCGGACCTTGGACGTGCTGCACGTAACACAGCCTTGAAGCATAACGGTCCGAACTTTACGGACGCTAGTGGCGAACAGGCTCAGGAATACTCTGGCTCCGGTCCTCATCTCTGCTATGACTACAAGACTGTGGATGAACGCTTCCCTGTGAAGTGGTGTACTCAGAATGGTGGCCATATCTGGGATCATAAGGATCCTGGCTCTACCACGTCTTGGGTACCCAAGGCTACATGGGAATTCTTTACACAGTTTTAAAGACCGTTCTGATTTCTCTCTTGTTTTGGAAACTCCCGATGGTTCGTCGGGAGTTTTTCATTTTGCGAAAATGCTACATTTGGCGCCATGGAATTTAAACGTTTTGAGGCTTTGATCGAGAAGTTCCCGCAGGTGCAGATTTTTAGCACGGAAGGCGAGGATCTTGACCGAGTCATTACTCATTTCTTGAATCAGCGAGAAAAGGTCTCCACTATGTCGGAGGCTATTCAGCGAAAAATCCAGCAGGCTTTGGCTCCCTTCTTCCAGCAGCGTTTTATTAGCCTTCACGATGAAGAGGCTCCGCTGGTAAAGAACCTGCTGTTGAATAAGAAATTCTTCTTGCAGACTGATCGTTACATTGACGATATGGCATGGCCGGAAACGGACCCCACGAAACTTGACGAGGCCCTGAAAATTGCCGACTTGGCAGCGGGTATTCTGGACCGCAAGTTGCTGAGCCTTTCCAACGGGGAATTGCGTCGCGTCCTGCTGGCCCGCATGTGGATGGAAAATCCGGAATGGGTTTACTTCAATGATTTGTTTGGCGGTCTGGATCCGGAATATCGTGCTCACTTGGCTGGCTGTGTTGCTGAATTGGCCCGCAGCCGCGGTACCGGCCTGAAGATTGCGGTGCGCCTGGCCCGCGAAGATGAACTGCTGCCGGAAATCCCTGCCTTCGTTTACGGGGACAAGACCTTTACTCAGTACGAGGGTAAGTTGCCCGAGGCTGCGGCACAACCGAAGTTCACCAAGAAGGAACTGAAGGATTACGAGGTTGTTCGACTGAATGGAATGCTAGATCCTTCGACTTCGTCGCTTTGCGACTCCGCTCAGGATGACATGCCAAAGTGTCATTCCGAACGCAGTGAGGAATCTAGCGTTGAAGAAGCTGAAGTTCTTTTCGACCTTAAGAACATCAATGTCCGTTTCGGTGAAACAGACGTCCTTAAGAATTTGAACTGGACGGTCCGTAAGGGCGAGCATTGGGCCGTGATGGGGGAGAACGGTGCCGGCAAGAGTACGCTTTTGGGCATGCTGACCGCAGACCATCCCCAGATTTACAACAACGACATTACCCTCCTGGGAGAACGCCCGGGCCATGGTCTCAACATTTGGGATCACAAGGCCAAGCTGGGTTTCTTCTCTCCGGAACTGGCATTGCAGTATCGCGAAGACTTGAGTATTCTGGAAGTTCTTCTCACGGGCTTTACTCCCAACCTCTGCAAGGCTGCCAATCCCACTTGGGAAGAAAAGTCCAAGGCCCGCGAATGGTTGAAGTACTTGGGTTTCGAAGATGTGAACCAGAATATTCGTACCTTGTCTCCCATCGACAAGCGCTTGGTTCTAATGGCTCGTGCGGCAATCCGCCCGCCGAAAGTCCTATTACTGGACGAACCGTCCCAAGGACTCAAGGGTGAATATAGGGAAAAGATTTTCCATCTGTTGCAGCTCCTGTCTACAGAAACGACTATTATTTTGGTAAGCCATTACGAAGAGGAATGGCCTCCTTGCATGACTCATTTGCTTCGCATGCCGAAGTTCTCCTTAGGTTAATATGCAGCTGAACGAACAAACCATTTTGAAGGCGCTTTGCGCCGTGCAGGATCCTGACCTCCACAGAAACATTGTGGAACTGGACTTTGTGCAGAATCTGAAAATCGAAGGGGACAAGGTTAGTTTTGACCTGCGTCTTACTACGCCCACTTGCCCGATCCGTGACCAGTTCAAGGACCAGTGTATTGCTATCGTAAAGAGCCTGGGTGCATCCGAAGTGAACGTGACATTTACCGCCAAGGAAGGCGGCTCTGCAACGGGTAACTCTGCGGCAAAGGCTCCCCAGGATTCCCACATTGGTGAAGTTTCCCATGTGGTGGCGGTGGCCAGCGGTAAGGGTGGCGTGGGTAAGTCTACTGTGACTGCAAATTTGGCAATGGCTTTGAGCCTCTCCGGTGCCCGCGTGGGTATTCTGGATGCTGACATTTATGGACCCAGCATGGGCCTCATGTTCGGTATTGATAAGGCTCCCGAAGTGTTTGAGGATAACACCATCGCTCCTGTGGAAGCCAAGGGCGGCATCAGCATTGTGTCCATGTGCATGTTTGCTGACTCCGATAAGGCTACCATCTGGCGCGGCCCTATGGTAAGCCAGATGATCCAGCATTTCATCCACCATGTGCGTTGGGGCAAGCTGGACTACCTGCTGGTGGACTTCCCTCCAGGAACAGGTGACATCCAGCTGACGCTCACCCAGAACTGCCCCATGTCCGGAGCAGTCGTGGTGACCACTCCTCAGGAAGTTGCTCTTGCGGACTGCCGTAAGGGAATTGCCATGTTTGATAACGTGGGCGTGCCTGTGATTGGCGTCGTGGAAAACATGAGTTACTTTATCTGCGACCAGTGCGAGAAGCATCATTACATCTTCCGTCAGGGGGGCGGCGAATCCATCGCCAAGAAGTGGGGCGTGCCTCTCATTGGCAAGGTCCCTCTGGAACCTGCTGTGGCCGATTGTGGTGATGCTGGTACTCCCGCTGTGCTGAAGTACCCCAATTCTGAATCTGCCAAGGTGTTTATGCAGGTGGCTGATTCCATGGTCCGTACGATCTCTGTTTTTGATCACGAGAACGCAGATACCCTGAAGAGCTACAATTACGAATTTGACCAGCTGCCGGTAGAAAACGTCTAAGGAGTGTTTATGTTACAGCCGAAGAAATTCTTTAGAACTCCCGATGGAAAACTTGGCGTGGAATGGAATGACGGTACCCGCGGTGCTTGTTCTATCCGAGATTTGCGCTGTGCTTGCCCCTGTGCGCTGTGCGTGGATGAGCATACTGGCGTAAAGACTCTTGATGATTCTACCGTTTCTAACGATATAAAGCTTGTAAAGGTGCAGTCTGTAGGCCGTTATGCCGCAACTTTGTCCTTCAGTGATGGACATAGTTCGGGAATATACCCTTACGATAAACTAAAAGATTTGACGGATTTGGGATAAAAAACCATATTTGTGCAACTTCATTGGATTATTCCAAAGAAGTACAATTTGGATTGATAGGTGAATATATGAGTGATGCAAACGAAGCACTATACTTTCGGGACTTGAATCGTTTCCCGACTCTTACTCCTCAGGAAGAGTCGGCTCTTCTTTCGATTATCAAGACCGGAGCTACAGAAGAAATTCGAAAGTCCGCTCTTCAGCGCCTAATCCGCGGCAATCTTCGCTTTGTGGTCAGTGTTGCCCGCAAGTATCAGGGTCGCGGTCTTTCTCTCCTGGATCTTATTAACGAAGGTAACCTGGGTCTGTTCAAGGCTGCCAAGCGCTTTGACATGGACAAGGACGTGAAGTTCATCTCCTACGCAGTGTGGTGGATCCGTCAGTCTATCCAGAAGGCCCTGTTTGAACAGGTAGGGGCGGTCCGAATTCCGCCTAACAAGCTTGCCCTCGTAAATCGCTTTAAGCGCGCCCTCATGCAGAATGATGGTGACTATGAACGTACCATCGCCATGGATGAATTCTCCCCGTATGAGAAGGACATCGTGGAAGTGATGGAAAAAATTGTGGATATCTCCCTGGATGCTCCCATCGGTGACAGTGCTTCTGTTTCTAGCAGCAGCGAGTCCGTGAGCACCTTGATGGATGTGCTGGGTTCCGACGGTAACCAGAACGAAGATCTGGAACGTGAAGAACGCAAGAAACTCATCCAGGAAACCTTGTCCAGCCTGCCCCAGCGTGAAGAAGAAATCCTTCGCATGTTCTACGGCCTGGATACGGTGGAAGATACTACCCTGAAGGACATCGGCGAAGACTTGAAACTTTCCCGTGAACGCGTCCGCCAGATCAAGAACAAGACTTTGCGTCGCCTGCAGAAGAGCAAGGAACACAAAGAAAAGCTGGCTGACTTCCTCGATACCTAAGCTAGGTTTTGCCTATGGCGACTTCATCTTCTGCCGCTCAAAAGGCTGCATACCTTTTCCTTGCATTGTGCTGCGGAACCCTCCTTGCCTTTGGAGGATTTCGTGCCTATCAATATTACGGCCCCTCCAAGATTACCGTAGGGGGCATCCCTTATGGTCTTTCCGCGGGTTCATCCGTGGCCCGTGGTGACACCCCGGACCTGAAGTCCGAAATAACCTCCATGCCGGTTCAGGTCCAGACGGAGATGCGCCGTGCCCAGGAATTGTTTCGTAACGGATCCTTTAATAGTGCCTTTGATATTTACGATGGAGTGGTGATTCTCTATCCGGATTTCACTCCCGCTCTCTGGGGTGCTGTTAATACTTTGTTTGAAATGGACTCCCTGACGGATAACCAGAGGGACCGACTTTCCCTGCTTACGGGCAAGCTTCAGGGACGCTATCCCAGCTCCGGCATTTCTTCCTATCTGGAAAGCCGTTCCCTTTACACGTCTGGAAATATGGGCGCTGCTCAGGAACTGGCTCGTGTTGCTACCGAAAAAGCCCCGGCACTTTATGAGACGAGACTCTGGTATGGCGAACTTCTGATGAAGGAATCCAGAAACGTCCAGGCCACCACGGAATTGAAAACTGTCATTAGCCTTTCCAACGGAGATTCTCCCAAGGCTTATGAACTGCTGGCTGAACTTTACCACCAGAGTGGACTTTTGGATAGTTGTACCGCAGTGGTGGAATATGCACTTTCCCAGTATCCGGTGGACGCCCGCCTGCTTTTGCTCCAGGGCTACCTAAATGAATACAACGGCCATTTTGATACTGCAGAGAAAATCTACCAGCGTATTTTGGCTTTCCGTCCGGAATACTTGCCTGCACGGGAAGCGGCCAATACCCTTGGCGAAAAGACCCCGCCGGGAGCAGGTGCTGGAATGGCTATGTCTCCGCAGGACCGCGCTCAGGTCGCTTGCGACATTCTGGAACCTCTCGTGGAACGCTATCCCGATAATCTTCCCTTGAGGGAAGCTTTGGGTCGAGCCTTCCTGAAGGGACGCCAGTATGATCGCGCTCGCCTGCAGTTCCAGGAAATCCAGCGCAACAATCCCGAGTATCCGGAAATCCAGCAGCGTATTCAGGAAGCGAACGTTACTCGTGCCGCTCCCGTTTCTAGAGAAACCAGCGGCTTGGCTGCCAACTTGAGCCGTGCGGTGGATAGCCTTCGTGAAGCATCCAGACCCACATCCAGTCATGACTTTACCACCATGCTGGGACATTATGTGGTTCGCTATGGTGCCACTCCCAAGGAATTCTTCAAGAAGTATTCCATCTCCAACTTCAAGCCGGTAAAGAATAACGTCTGGCAGGAATCCTTCTACAATGCACCTTACAAGCACACCTATACGGTGGTGTTTGACTCCCTGAATCATTTCCGACAGGTTCATGTAGTGGTGTATGATTCTTCCTCCAGTTCCAACCATCTGGGCATGGCTCCCGAAGTATTTACCCGCTTGCTGAAGCAGAATTCCAGAATTTCCGGCATTGGCAATAGCACCGGCGAAACGGACTGCGGTGACGGTCTTGTGCTGGATGCAGCTGTATGGGAAACCCAGGACAACTTCGAGATGATCGCCCGCGTGGTGGGTAAGCCTGCCGAAGTCCGCATGATTCGTTTCGACAAGACGGTGATGCCGCCGGGACTGAAACTCTGTGATTATATCACGTACTTGAATCAGTTCTAGTCAGATTTTGTATCTTTTGACCCATATGCTTCGTATTCGGTTCATCATACTTGCTCTTGTGGCATTCCTCTTTGAGGGATGCACTTGCTGCGCCTACTTGAACCATATGTTCAATGCAGAACGTCTGGATGAACAGGCTGCCGAAATGCGAACAGCCCGTTTGGACAGCATCCCGGAGGCGGATAACTCCAGGCCTGGCGCAGAAGAACGCAAGAAATACGACAAGATTATCGAAAAGGGCTCCCGCGTTTTGGAACGTTTCCCCAAGAACAAGAAACGTTCTGCCGAAGCTGTTTTCCTCATTGGCGAATCTTTCCGTCACAAGCTGGAATGGGATAAGGCCATTACCAAGTATGACGAATTTGAACGTTATTTCGCAGACCATGATTCCATGCCTGCTGTGGAATACCAACGTGCCTATTGCCTTTACAAGAACCACGAATATAACATCAGCCGTTTTGCCTTGGAACCGGTGGTTGCCTCCAAGGACCATCCCTATTATTTCCAGGGATTGAATCTTCTGTCCCTTCTGGATGAACAGGCTGAGTTCCCGGATCAGGCCATTGCCTCCCTGGAGGCGGTCCTTGCAGATACCGCCGGCACTCCCTTCATGAGGGCGAAGGCTCATTTCCGTCTGGCAGGTCTATACTTCAAGAAGGATGACTGGGAGAAGGCTCGTGAACACTACACTGCCGAAGAAATCAAGCTCCTGAATGTTCGCGAACGACAGACTGCCGGCGAACAGGCTGCAGAATGTCTGGCGAACCAGAAACAGTATTTGCCTGCTGCTGATGAATACAAGGAATTGTTCAAGAATCCTGAATTTGAATCCAAGCAGCCTGAATTCCTGGTACGTATTGGCGAATTGACCATGCTTGGGGATAAGGTGGCCGATGCCATGGTGATCCTGCAAAAGGTGAATACGGATTATCCCAAAACGGAACACGCTTCCCGTAGCTATTTCTGCCTGGGTGACTACGAGCAATCCAGGACCATGAATTATGACCGGGCCGTGGTCTATTACGATAGTAGCTTCCTTTCGAGATCCATCAGTAAGTATGGTCAGGAAAGCCGTGAACGTCGTGATGCTCTGAAGCGCCTGATCGCCATGCGCTCCAAGAATGATGAGGATAAGGCTAAGGATTCCATTCCCAATATGAATTCCTTCTTTAGTTCGGAGTTCCAGATTGCGGAATTGTTCTTGTTCAAATTGGACGAAACGGACAGTGCAGTGGCCCGTCTGGACAATATCATCCAGGATTCCAAGGACAGTGCTCGAGTATTGCGAGCTCTCTATGCAAAGGCTTTCATCTACGATGAATTTAAGCATGATCCTGATTCTGCCGAGGAACTGTACAAGGAAGTGATTGAAAAGTACCCCAATACGGAGTACGCCAAGCAGGCTCAGGTGAACTTGGGTATGCGCGTTACCTTGAAAACTCGTGAGGATGAGGCTAAGGAACGTTACCTGGTGGCTGAAAGCCTCTGGACGGTGGCATCCGAGATTCCGCTGGACCAGATGGACTTGGTGGACTCCGCCTATGCCCGCGCCTTTGAACAGTTTGACAGCCTCTATCAGGCCTATCCTGAAACCCAGTCCGGAGCTCAGGCACTCTATATGAAGGCCATGTACTTCCAGATGAATCCGGAACGTATGGACAGCACCCAGGCCGTGTATAAGCTGCTTCGCAGTGAATATGGGCAGACTCCCTGGGGCAAGCAGGCTGCAAAGATGTTGAATACCCGCCTGACGGTTACGGATGAGGACATCAAACGACTCCGTAAGCGCCTGAAGAGCAGCGAGGAACACATCAATCGTCTTTCTGCGAAGTACTACGAGCAGCTGAACAAGGCTCCGGAAGAAAAGCAGGCGGAAGTCAAGAGCAAGGAAGACGAAATCCTCGAGAATACATACAACAGTATGTACGACTTCGAATAAAAAATCCTGAAATTTTTGGAAAATCAGAGGATGTCATTATTTGACATCCTTTGTTTTTATATTTACTGCACAGAAAGACACTGATGAAAAAGTGAAAGAAACAACGATAATAACGGTGTCTTAAAGGAATCAAAATGAGAAAGAATAAAGTTAAGGCCCTGAGTGTTAAGAACCGAGTTGTAGAAATTCCCGAACAGAGGCCTTGGGATGATGGATTTGCGGCTTTCAAGCGTCGCATTAACGAACAGCTCCAGCTGAACAATGCAGACTTTATCGTCGATGACGATGACCTGCGCCCCTTCTACCGCATGGGCGAAAGCGAAACCTATGTCCTCAGCGCCCTAGGCTGCAGCTTCTAACCACCCCGCTCTCGCGAGTGCGAGAGCCCAGGAGGGTTAAAAAGGGAGGGGGTTGGACCCCCTCCAATATATTGTGTAATCCTGCAGTACTAAAATGACAACGGACTCGCAATAGCAAGGGCCGGGAAAGGTTTTAGGGAGGGGTATAACCCCTCCCTAATCTTAATAAGCCACCCAGCAGACTTGAACTGCCGACCTGCTGATTACGAATCAGCTGCTCTACCAGCTGAGCTAGAGTGGCGTAGTGGGGACAAAGTTAGTAAGTGAGCCCCTTTTTGTCAAGATTGGCTGACAAGCCCCTAAATTTTTTCTAGAATTGGGTCACAAAATTTTAAAAACGGACGTCTAATTATGGCAAACGAATCTAATACCAAGAATTCTGAAATGAAGGAATTTTTTGCGAACCACGGTTCCAAGATCATCGCAGCAGTGCTGGTGGTCATGGCTGTTGTTGTTGGCGTGAACAAGTACTTTGAATTCCAGAAGTCTGAATCTGCAGAACAGGCTAACCTGCTCGGTAAGGGAATGTCCTATGTGTATGCCGCACAGAACGACAGCGCCCTGACTGAATTCCAGGCTCAGATGAACTCTGGTAAGCTGAAGGGCTTGGCTCTGGCTAAGGCTGCTCTCCTTTCCGGTAACACCATGTTTGAAAAGGGTGAGTTCGACGCTGCTGCTGACATGTTCCAGAAGTCTCTGGACAATGCTGGTTCTTCTGCTTTGATCCGTTCCGCTGCAATGCACGGTCTTGCTTCTGTGAAGATTGAAAAGGCAGACTATGCTGCCGCTGCTTCCTTGCTGGAAAAGTTCGTTGGCGAATTCGGTAAGCGTACTGGCGACCTGAAGGATCGTTACCAGAAGGATGAACCTGCAGATGAGGTTCCCACTGTTGCAGACGCCATGTGGAAGCTGACTCTCGTCTATCAGCAGTTGGGCCAGGCTGACAAGGCTAAGGCTACTGCAGAAAAGCTCCTGAAGGTTTACGGCGACAGCCAGAACTACGCTGACAAGGCTAAGAAGTTCCTGGCGGAATAAAGACCGCTCGCGCAGTACGTGGGGATAAGTACCTACGATTTGCGCTCGCTCTCGCTAAAAAGACTCCGTTCACAACGGAGTCTTTTTGCTTACTAAGACCGCTCGCTTTTCGTCTTGAGAAGAACTTGTAGCGTCGCTCGCTGCTTGTCTAGTTGCTGCTTTTGGCGGCGGAGGTGAGGGCGAATTTGCCGGTGGCGGTTTCGCATTCAGCCCGCAGGTAGACGTAGTTTTCGAAGTCTACGGGAATGTCTACTGTGGGGAGGGTGGCGACCTGGCTTGCCAGGTGAAGTTCTTCCCTGGGGGAGAGCTTGCCGCCGGGAAGGCGGCGCCTGCCAAATATCTTGATGTATCGGAAGCAACCGCCTAAGTCTGGATTACTGCGGGCGTGGAACGTGAGGCCGCTGTTGCGGCCGTTGCTGTCGTAGGAGCGTTCCCACCAGAGGGCAGGGCCATCTGTCACGTAGCAGTTTTCGCCGGCGAATGCCTGCTGCACCGCGGCGACGCTTAGTGCCTCGGCTGCGCTCGGCAATCTTACGTCTTGCACCTCAGTTTCGCTCGGCACCTCGGCTACGCTCGGTGAACTTAGGAGCAGCTGCACGACGGTGCGGACTTTGCCAAAGACATGATGCCTGTTGTTCTTTAAGGAGAACAGGGGCAGGTCCACTGCGGTGGTATCGTTCAAGTCGCCGTGGGCGTCGTTCCCGCCAATGGGCAACACGTAGTTCTCCTTACCCAGTTCCTGAATCCACCATTCACGACCCAACATGAAACCTTCATCCCTAAGGCCATTCCAGAACTGGATGCCGCGAACGGGATGGGCGGTTTTTGTCTGGAGGTCTTCGGACTTCCAGTAGCCGCGACGGAAAACGAACTTTTCCAGATATCCCATTTGCTGATGGGGGTGAGCGGCAAAGCAGGGGGCTTCCGTCATTTTCAAGACCTGCGGAATCCTGAAGGTAGGCTTGTTATCCAGCCAGTTTCTGCCGCAGTCTCCCAGACCCGGCAAATAACCCGACGGACCTAGAACCGTCATGTGGACGTTTTCGCCCTTGGAATTCCCGACGGACACTTCCTCGCCGGCGATCATCAGAGGGACTATGCTGCTCGAGCCGGCGTCCATCCAAACGTTGCGAGAGTTGCATTCTGCAATCTCCTTGCGGAGGGCTTCAAAACGGGGCAGGGGGGAGGGCGCCTCCTTGGTGTAGTCCTCTGTCAGGAAGGCGAAATCATAGGCGTGATCCGTACAGCTGACGAAGTCCAGACCGATAGCTTTTGCCGCCTCTTGAAAAACGGCGGGAGTGGCTCCGTGCTCCACATGGTCTGCGGAATAGTGGGTGTGGCAATGCATCTCGCCTGCGATAAAGCCTGCGGGCTTCGGCGGCATCTCGCTAAGAACGTGAATGCGCAGCGGCTTTGGCTTTAATCCCGGATAATTCCAGCGGGAAAATTCGCGAACCTTGCCGTTACGGCTGGCGGTAATCTTGCAATGGACCTTGTATACGCCGGGAGCAAGATTGCCTATCTCCACAGGGTAAAATGCAAACTGTTCCTCGGCCCGAATTCCTAGGGAATATTTTAATTCCTTAGGTTCTTCTGAATCACTTTCTTTCTCGATCCGGATGGTTATTTCCTGGATTTCCGTAGGAAATCGATGGGCGTCACGTACTACCATCCAGAGTTTCGGTGTAACGCCGGGAATGAATTGGAAAGGGGCGTCCACGAGAATTTCGGGCCATGGCTTGTACAGTAGGGACCAGGGAAGCTTGAACTTGAAGTGGGTTTCTGCGTAATGCAGTTTTTCGCCCGGTAGGATACTCATTATTCCTCCGGAGCGTGCTTTATGGGAGCTGCTGTTGATGCAGGCTTGTCGCCATCCTTTTTATCATCGTCGTCATCTTTTACTTCGGGTTCATTAATCAGACCGAAGCTCACGCGGACCTGCATCAGGAGGCCGCCAATGTTCCACTTGGCCTTGCCCTCGGGACCGTCGGGAACGATGTCTGCGAAGGATTTCTTGGACTCGACCTTGATGGAACTGAATCCCACATCCCCGTAGACCTTGAAGTCTTTCCAGCTGGCCACCAGGTAGCCAAGGCTTACGCCGTAGCCGGAGCCTGTGATGGGTGTCTTGGCGTCAATTTTGCCCCAGGTTGTGTAAATCTCGGTGCCCGGCAAAACCCAATACCAGCGGAGAGAAATGCTGAAAAGGGATTCTCCCGACAAGGTCATGAAATTTTTAGGAATGCCCAATCGATATTCCAGGAAGAGGGGAATGCCCTGGATGGTATAGCTGTAGTTGTGGGTTCGGTTCTTGCGGTCGGTAAGGACTACGGATTCGTTGTCGTAAATGAATCCCACACCTGCGCTAATAAAATTGTCCTGGAATACTTGGTATTGAATACCTGCGGAAATAGGGAAACAGAAGTTGACTTTCTGGAAGTCCTGCTTTGCCACGTTCAAGGATTCGCTTTCGGTAACGGCGTCTTCCCTGAAACTCTTGTAGAGGGTGTCGATGGCGGACTGGAAATATTTACGCTGGTCAAAGCTAAGGAAAGAAACGGAGGGCTGTGCAAAAATGGAAAGTTTTGCTCGGTCGTGTTCAATCTTGCTATCGTCATCGGCTAGCGCAATTCCGGAGAATACGCAGATTGCGGTGAACGCAATAAGAAACTTCTGGAAAAAACGATCAAGCCGCATGCTTACACGAAGGAACTAGTTCTGCAGTTCCTTTTCTTCCTTCAGGATACGCTTCTTTTCGGAGTCCTTCTTCAAGCGCTTCTCGAAGGCTTCCTCGGACTTGGCGATATTCTTTTCGGTCTTTTCGATCTGCTTCTGGAAATCCTTGTTGTCAGCCGGAGCTTCCTTCTTGGCGATGTTCAGGTAGAGCTTTGCGGTTTCGAACTGGTCCAGGTCATTGTAGCTCTGGGAAATCATGATCAAGGCTTCCGGACGGCGCTTGGCATAGGGATAGGTTTCCAGGAATTCCTTGAAGTAAATGACGGCTGCCTGGGGCTTTTCCATGCGCAGGTAAAGGCGTGCGGTCTGGAATTCCTTTTCGGCCATGCGGTCTACCAGGAGCCCGTAATAGTAGTTTACGGAATCGCGGAGGGGAGTATCCGGATGATTGGAAAGGTAACGTTCAAAATCCTTCATGGCGATGGTGGTGTTAGCCTCGTCGCGGGATACACGGAATTCCATATTGAAGGAGGAAATTGCCTTACGGAATTCCGCAGTCTCGATGAAGGGGGAGCCGGGGAAGTTCACGATGAAGCTGCCGTATTCTCCGCGGGCTTCGATCCAGTCTTCCATGTTAAAATGACTTTCTGCAATGAGGAACTGAGCCTGTTCCATATAGCCGGTGCCTGCGCAAGTGGAAAGGATGTCTTCCATCTTTTCGATAGCGCGTCCATACTTTTCCGCCTTGAACAGCTGTTCTGCTTTTTCGTAGCGAGCGCCACACCATTGGGTGTGAGTCATTTTCTCTTGACTTCCCGATGCGCAGGAGCTAATTAAAAAGGCAGTAGTCAAAAAGCCGAAGAACAGGGGAATCTTTTTAAGCAAGGTCATTTTTTTTCTTTGGTTAATTCTAATTTTTACACCCGTAAAGTAGAAAAATTTAGTCTTCGAGAAAAATGATTTTAGTCCGCTACGTATTGAAAGAGCTTGTCGGCCCCTTTTTGGCCGCACTTTTTGGCATTACGTTCCTTTTCGTAGTGGACTTTCTGGTGAAGATTCTGGACAATGTTCTGTCCAAGGGCTTGCCTGCTTCTACGGTGTTGGAAATCTTCGTCTTGAATCTGGCGTGGATGCTTTCTCTTTCCATTCCTATGGCTGTGCTTGTTGCTAGCCTGATGGCTTTTGGACGTCTTTCGGGCGACCAGGAAGTGACCGCCTGCAAGGCTGCGGGAATTTCGCCCTTGTCCTTGATGCGTCCGGTACTGATCGTTGCCATGCTGGTGTCTGTACTGATGGTATGCTTTAACAACTGGGTGCTGCCCGAGGCCAACCACCGTTCCGTGGAGTTGATGAATGCGGTTTCCCGCAAGAAGCCCCACGCCTTTATCGATGCGGGACGACTGATTACGCAGTTCCCGGATGTCCAGCTTTGGGTGACCCGCATTGACCCTGTGTCCGGCTCCCTCTATGGCGTCCAGATTTACGAAATGGAAAAGAAGGGTGCTCCCCGTATTATCTATGCGGATAGCGCCTCCATGGAATATGCGGATAACGGCGCCACCTTGATGTTGCGCCTGAAGAGCGGTGAAACCCACATGACGGATGCGGATAATCCGGAAAACTATTTCCGTATTCGCTTCTTCTCTCAGGAACTGGCCATGAAGAATGTGGATGACCGTCTGGAACGCCGCAGTCGCAGTTACCGCAGTGATCGTGAAATGCCCATCGAGATGATGATGGACGTGGTGGAGGATGCGGAGAAAAAGTACGGGGAGGCCTTGGAACAGGCTCTGCCTCGCCGATTGGCAACTCTGGTGACTTTGCAGAAACAGCTGGAAGGGGATTCTATCGCCCCTAAACTGAAAGGCGATGACAATGTTGCCCCTATGGATTCTATCCAGCGTAGGAGGTCTCTCCAGAGGTTGCGCATCCAGGAAATTGCCGCTCTTCGCACTACGGAACGTCTTTTTGGCCGTATGGATGCCGAAAAGAAACGTCAGGCTCAATACCGGGTGGAAATCCACAAAAAGTACAGTACTGGTTTTGCCTGCTTCGTGTTTATCCTGATTGGAGCTCCTTTAGGTATTATGGCCCGTAAGGGCGGTATTGGCACGGGTATTCTTTACAGTCTTGCGTTCTTCGTCATTTACTGGATTTGCCTCATTGGCGGGGAAAATATGGCCGATAGGCTTCTGATGTCGCCGGTTCTTGCCATGTGGATGAGCAACATCATCATCGGTGTTTTCGGCGTGTTCATTACCATCGCCATGGTTCGAGACCGCTTCTCCGGCGATTCCAAGTTCTTCCGTGCACTGCGTGCGGTGAAGGGCTTCTTCGGGAGAATCTTCAAGAAACTGACCCGGAGGTTCGGATGATGCGTTTCCCCCGGTACTTGATGTGGAACTTCCTGAAGATGTTCCTGATCGTGCTTCTTGGCGCGATCCTCATGTTTGCAGTGATCGACTTTGTGGGTAACATCAAGACATGGCTTGCCCGCGATACTAAGGAAGCCATAGACTACTATGTCAGCTACATTCCCTACATGGTGTACCTGATTACGCCTGTGGCTCTGTTCATCGCCGTTCTTGCATCTGTCGGTAACATGGCTCGCCATCTGGAAATGAGCGCCATGCAGAGCTCGGGCCAGAGTCCCTTCAAGACCTTGATGCCCATCTTCTTCTTCGGCATTTTCATGTCCGTTGCCTCTTACGAAATGAGCGAGATTGTCCTGCCCGATGCAAACCATCGACGCCTGGAAATCATGGAGACCAACGCCCAGAAAAAGAAGAACCCCCGAATCAAGGAAAAGCAGGACTTTACCTTCATCGATAGCGAACGGGCCAGCTGGTTCTTCAAGTATTATTCCGGAAAGAGCCGTACCGGTCGAGATGTTGTCCTTCTCATCCGTAACCAGGGTCGCCTTGAAGAACGTGTGGATGCCCGCGTAGTCCGCTGGATCGAAAAGAACCCCGCGGGAGATTCTGCCGCCCCGAAAATCGCAGGACGTACGGAAGGCTGTTGGCAGTTTGACCGCGGATACCTTCGTGAGTTCCATCGGGATGGTGAAATTGTTGCCCACAAGCTACGTAACGAAACCCTGTGCGGGAAGGTGTCCACTCATCCCGACGACTTGATTAACGAACGTCAGATTTCCGATGAAATGGACTCCAAGATGGTGAAGAACCGTATTGAAGTACTCAAACGTTCAGGTGAAGACACTAGGGCCATGGAGACCGCCTTGCACTTCAAGAGGTCTGCTCACTGGATGAACTTGATTGTGCTTTTGATTGGCGCCGCCCTCTGTCATCGATATAGCCGTTCTGGGGGCCTTTCCCAGAAGTTTGGCGTTGGCCTGTTGATTGTATTTAGCTATTATATCGTTGAAAGAATTGGACTTAAGATGGGTGAGAACGGAGCCTTGACCCCCTTCTGGGCGGCATGGATCAGCCACTTCATTTATGGGGGTGTCGCTTCCGTAATGTTGTATCGTTCTTTCCGCCTGTAGAAGAAGAAAAGAAGAGAGAAAATATGTCAGTGTCCGAAATAATGTTTGTGGTGGCAGGTCTGTTGGTTGGACTTGCGTTCCAGGGCGGAATGTTCCTTTTCGCTATCCCCTTTGCGGTGGTGGCCTTGCTTTTGGGCATGATGAATCGCCCCCGCCTTGCTGGCCCTAATTCTGCCAATCCTACGGCAACACTTCCCATTATTTCCCTGAAGGCTCGTTCCACTGGTAATGTTCCTGTGGTTTCTCCGGATCTTCGCTCTGAATTCCGTAACGAAAATGGCATGATCAACGAACCTGAATCTGCCCTGAAGGTAAGCCAGGTCTGGGCACGTGCCAATGCGGACATCAACAAGGGCATGAGCGATATCCTTCGTTCCTTCAAGGCCGTGGTTCCTCACGTCAATACCATCATCGTCTTTACCCAGCTGAATAGCCCGAGGGAATGGGGCGTTCGTAATTTTGTGAACGACAAGGAAGCCTCTGTGGATCCTTGCGTACGTATTTCCGAAAATTCGGGTATCGTAAGCCAGCTGTTCCGTTCTGGTGTGAATCGCCTGCTGGAAGGTGACCTTCCTGGTAGCAAGATTCTTTCTTACTACATCGACCATCCGCCCATTAAATCCGTGGTGGCTGTTCCCATGCTGGATCACAACGGCCAGCGTATTGGCGCCTTGGTCATGGACTCTACTCACCCCAGTGCCTTTACGGACGTGACCGCCCAGGCGATGACCTATATCGCTAGCGCCATTTCCTTGCTGGACTATAAGGGCTTCCTTTCTGCCCAGAAGCATATTGCCCTGCAGCAGTATAGCGGCTTGTATAATTACCAGCGCAAGTTCTTCCAGACCATGACGGTGAAGGACATTTACAAGCAAATCATTAATTACGTTCGCGATAACGTGGCCTATGACCGCCTGACCATTCTGGTGTTGAACAAGGGTACCGAAAATTCCGGACGCGTTGTGTTCTGTGATGGCGTGGATGCCAAGGAATTTGCAGAAAAGCGCTTTACTCTGTCCGACAAGGGCATCTTTGTCCTGGCTCTCATGCGCAACCGTCCTATCGAACGTAGCTTCCCGCCGGGATTCAATGATTACGTTCCTCGTCTGAACGATTCCGAAAAGCGTAATACCAACCTCCGCCAGCTCTTTATCATGCCTATTGCGACGGAACCGGATTCCGCGGTGGCTGATATCGCTATCTGCTTGGAAAGCAGCAAGGCTCATCCCTACAGCGAACACGAAAAGGAACTGCTGAAGGCATTTGCAGGTGTTGCAGGCTTTGCTTATGACCGTGCACGCAAATTTGAACACGGCAAGGAAATGGCTTCCCGCGATAGCATGACCGGTCTTATGAACAAGCGTACTCTCTATGAACGCCTCCGTTCTGAAAAGACCCGCGCTGCTCGCAAGAAGTATAACATCGGTGTCTTGATGATGGACATTGACCACTTCAAGAATGTGAACGATACCTACGGTCACAACATCGGTGACGTAGTGATTAACGGTTTTGCAAGGACCATCAGCGATGAAATCCGTAAGGAAATCGACGTGGTGGGTCGTTATGGTGGTGAAGAATTTGTGGTGGGCCTGATTGAAACTACCGCCGAAGGCATGATTGAAACTGCAGAACGTATTCGTAAGGCTGTTGAAAAGCTGGTATTCGATATCCACCAGGCTGAACCGCTTAAGGTTACGGTGAGCGTTGGCGCTTACTTGGTGGGCCCTGACTTTGTTGACATGGAGAAGGCTGTGCAGAACGCTGACCAGGCTCTCTATAAGGCTAAGGAAGGTGGACGTAATCGAGTGGTGCAGTTTGAAGAACGCCCCCTTGATGCAACTCCTTCTGCATCCTAACCTTTTGAGGTCCTATGTTTACTGCTGTTGATTGGCTAGTCCTGGTGGGCTACCTTCTGGTTTCCCTCTTTATTGGACTGTGGGTCTCCCGCGGAAACAAGAACCTGAAAGAATACATGCTGGGCGGCGGCTCCATGCCTTGGATTGCCGTGGGCATTAGCCTCATTGCAACCTCCGTCAGTGCGACCACTTTCCTGGGTGCGCCTGCGGATGTGTATGGCGACAACATGACATTCCTCATGTTCCAGATTGGCGCCTTCATCAGTATTTTTGTGGTGGGCAAAGTCTTTATTCCCCGCTTCCAGAATTCCGGAATCTCCAGCGCATACGAACTGTTTGAGGTTCGCTTTAGCAGACCTGTACGTCGTTTGGCCGCTGTCTTCTACTGTATGCACTTGTTGCTTCGTACGGGCATTTTGCTGTACGCTCCTTCGCTTGTGTTGGCGCAGATCCTGCATATCGACCTGAAGGTGGCTATCATCGTGTCTGCGGCCGTTGCCATTTTCTACACCTGGTTTGGCGGCATCAAGGCGGTAATCTGGACCGACGTGATGCAGTTCATTGTCTTCTTTGGCGGTGGCGCCTTGGTGCTCCTGATCATTTCCAATTCCGTAGGTGGCTTTGGCGAGATGGCCCGTATGGCTGGGGAAGCCGGTAAGACGAAATGGTTTGACGGAAGCCTTGATATTTCCAACGCCCGCACGCTGATCTCTGCTGGCTTTGCTTACGCCATTCTGGAAATCGCCATCCGCGGTTGCGACCAGCAGTTTGTCCAGCGCTACCTCAGCTGTAAGGACGTGAAGGCGGCCAACCGTTCCAGCGTTCTCTCCATGGTGCTTGGCGTTGTGGTTTCCATCTTGTTCTACTGGGTGGGCGCGGCCCTTTACGTTTACTACCAGAGCGCTCACGCTGCAGTGCTTCCCGATGGCCTCGGACAGAACGATGTGTTTCCTTACTTTATTGTAAACGGGCTTCCTCAAGGCGTGACGGGCTTGATCGTTGCTGCTATCTGTGCTGCCGCCATGAGTTCCCTTTCCGGCGCCATCAATTCTCTCAGCAATACTTCCGAAAGAGACTTCTTTGGCTGGAAGGAAAATGAAGGCCTGGGCGGTCTCAAACGTGCAAAATTGTGGACGGTTTTGTGGGGTGTCCTTGGGGTGTTCGGTGCACTCTTTGCTGCCACCCAGCAGGGAAGCCTCCTGAAGAACGCTGTGTTCTTTACTGGTCTCTTTACAGGTCCTCTTCTTGGCATGTTCCTGCTGGCTTTCTTTGCTGATAAAGTATTTGGATTTGCGGAAAAGAGACTTCGTGGCTGGTGCGTCATCGTGGCTGTACTCTGCGGTATGGGTAGCCTCATCCTGGTTCAGGGAATTCCCGCCTTCCATGTGCCCGCGGTGCTTGGTGGAATCTTTAGCTGGCCCTGGATGCCTCTCATCAGCATGACCACCACCATCGCGGTTGCGCTAGTCGTCAATGCGGTGGCAAATCTGGCCACTTCCAAAAAGTAATATTCCAAATTGTGTAAGTAAAATTTTGCCGCGTACTTTGTGCTCGGCAATTTTTTTATTGCGTATATTGCAAACAAAGACAAGGAGGTCTATATGTCTAACAAAACATCTTTAGTCGCAGTCGCTGGTTTGTCCGCAGTATGTTTGGGCTTGCTGTGGAACCAGCAAAAAAGCGGAACCCCGGAAACGGTTTCATTGAATCACCAGACCCTGGGAATTGCAAAGCCAGTAATTGAAAAGACTGGCCGAGGATCCATCTCCGTATCGGGTGATGACCAGCGTATGTTTGTTGCAGACGAGTACGTAACCAGTTTCGTCATTACCGAAAAGAACAAGGTCAAGAACAAGGCTTTTGTTCAAGTTGGTGAAGATCGGGATAAGGTTCTCGCCCTGTTCAAGAAGTTGAAAATCGACGAGAAAAGTGTGGAACAGGCTAGCGTCAATGTGAACAAGGAATGGACCTATGTAAAAAACAAACGTGTAGACGATGGCTTCCTGGCTGTGCAGAGTTTTGAAGTCCGTTTGCCCAGCAAGGATGCGTCCGAAGCGTTGGAACAGGAACTGACCCAATTCGCATTTGTGGATGGCGTTCGCTCCAAGGGACAACTGAAAAACGCAGAGTCCATGGAAATGGAAACGATTAAGAGCGCCTGCAAAAAAGCTAAGCTGAAAGCGGATGAATACGCCCAGAGTGTGGGCGCTAAGGTTGGTACCGCAATTACGGTGAAGGGTTATTCCTTTGCGGATGAATACTACAGCCAGTCTGATTCTGTTAGAGTGAATGCAATCGTTCAAACGGATATGCGCCTGGTTGGAAAGAACGATTCCAAGAATTCCTATATCACGGTCAATCAGCATGAACAGAAAATGTTCCTTGCGGATAAGTTTATTGTGTCTGCTAGTGTTTCCATTGACGGAAAAAGCAAAGAGGCTCTCTACAAGCAGGTGGCGGAAAAACGCAGCCAGATTGTAGAACTTGCGAAAAACTTGGGGGTTGCGGAATCTGAAATCGATGTAAAATCCATATACATTCGCAAGAAGGGCAAATGGGAGCTGCGTGAAGCTGAACAGGCGAAAAATCCTGTGATGGCGACTCAGGCGGTAACTGTGAACTTCACCTCCAAGGCTGCGGCGGTTGCGTTCTACTCCGCTCTTGCTGAAATCGAGAACGTCATGATGAATGAGGCGACCCCTGCTTTGACCAATGAGGATTCCTTGCGAGTCCAGGTGACTCACATGGCTGCACAGAAGGCCCTCGCCCGCGCGAAAGCCTTGGCAGAAGGCTTCGGCGGCAAGATGGGGGACGTGGTGAACGTTGCCGATAATGCGGAAAGTGGCCTGGATGAAATGGTGCTAAACGAATTTGATAGTTATAATGATGCAGCCGTGCTGCGCAAGTCTCCTCCTAGAGGGAAAATGGCTCTTAGTGGGCTCCTGGGTGGTGGATCCGCCGCAATGAACATCGCCGATTCCGTGGAAATTTCCTCCTTTATCAGCGTAGTGACTGAACTGGAGTACTAAAACCGCATAAAAAGAAAAAAAGTTCAAAAAAATGGCCCATATCCCTTTACAAGCTGAAATTATTTAGCTATATATGGGTCACCCCGCGGGAATAGCTCAGTTGGTAGAGCACGACCTTGCCAAGGTCGGGGTCGAGGGTCCGAGTCCCTTTTCCCGCTCTAAAAAAGAAGAAGCACCACTTTGTGGTGCTTCTTCTTTTTTCTTGGAACGTGAAGAGAAGGGACCGGACCCTCGAAGAGGGTGCGGCATTATTTGCCTCGTGGGCGCAGCCCGTGGAGTCAAATAATGAGCTTACGGCGAAGCCGCAAGCCCGAAGGGCGAAGGAGTGGCCTCGCGTAGCGAGGGGACCACGACTGAGCATTCCCTTTTCCCGCTCTCGCAGCGAAGCTGCGAATGGAATGTGAGCGAGTGGCCTCGCGTAGCGAGGGGACCACGACTGAGCATTCCCTTTTCCCGCTCTCGCAGCGAAGCTGCGAATGGAATGTGGGAGCAGCCCTGCGAAGCAGGGGGCTGCGAAAACGACTGCGACAAGCCTAAGCGTTTTTAATCTTGTCCGCCAGCTCCTTGACCTTTTCTACGGGAAGTTTGAGCACGCGAGCCACACGCTCTACGGAATCCCCTTCGCGAAGGAGAGCCTCAGCATCTTCAAGCCTAGCCTTATTCTCCCCTTCAACGTAAGAAAGGAACAGGCGTCCGATCTGTTCGTCAATACTGATTGTACAGGCCACTTGATCCTCCAGGATTTTCTTATCGCGTTCGGTGTTTACGGTGA